>DYZF01000073.1 GCA_020741375.1 Tessaracoccus flavescens | reverse complement strand
ACGACCTTCTGCTGATTGCCGCCGGAGAGCTGCCCGACGATGTTCATCACCGTCGGGGTCTTGATCCGCATCGACTTGCGGTACCCCTCGGCGACCCTGATCTCCTCGTTCGAGTTGATCACCGTCGCCGGGTTCGCGATCTTCTTCAGCGTCGCGGCCGAGATGTTGCGGCGGATGTCGTCGATCAGGTTCAGCCCGTAGCGCTTCCGGTCCTCCGTCGCGTAGGCAAGGCCAGCGTTGATGGCCTCGTCGACGCTGCGCAGCTGGACCGGCTTCCCATGGATGTACAGCTGGCCGCCGACCTTGCGCCCGTAGGACTCGCCGAACAGGCTCATCGCGAGCTCGGTGCGGCCGGCGCCCATCAGGCCCGCGATGCCGACGATCTCGCCCGCCCTGACGTCGAAGGACGCCTTGTCGGAGACCTTGCGTCCCGCGACCGTCGGGTGCATGACCGTCCAGTCCTCGACCCGCATGATCTCCTCACCGATGGAGGGGGTGTGATCCGGGTAGAGGTTGTCGAGGTCGCGACCGACCATTCCGCGGATGATCCGCTCGGTGGTCATCTCCGGCCCGCGCTCGAGGGTCTCGATGGTCGAGCCGTCACGGATGACCGTGGTCGAGTCGGCGATCGAGACGATCTCGTTGAGCTTGTGGGAGATGATGATCGAGGTGATCCCCTCGGACTGCAGCTGACGCAGCAGGTCGAGCAGGTGCGCCGAGTCGGTGTCGTTGAGGGCGGCCGTCGGCTCGTCGAGGATGAGGAGCTTGACCTCCTTCGACAGCGCCTTGGCGATCTCGACCAGCTGCTGCTTGCCGACGCCGATCTGGTTGATCGGGGTGACGGGGTTCTCATCCAGGCCGACCCGCTTGAGCAGCAGCGCCGCCTCGTGGTTGGTCTTGTTCCAGTTGATCCGTCCGCCCTCGACCTGCTCGTTGCCGAGGAAGATGTTCTCCGCGATCGACAGCAGGGGGACCAGGGCGAGCTCCTGGTGGATGATGACGATGCCGGCCTTCTCGGAATCGTTGATCGACGAGAACTGGACGGGCCTGCCCTCGAAGATGATGTTGCCCTCGTAGGTGCCGTGGGGGTAGACCCCGGAGAGCACCTTCATGAGGGTCGATTTCCCCGCGCCATTCTCGCCGCAGATCGCGTGGATCTCGCCGGCCTCAACCTCGAGGTTGACGTTCGAGAGCGCCTTCACGCCGGGAAATGTCTTGGTGATGTTCTCCATCTGGAGAATGGCCATATGCCAGACCTCTCTGCTCGGATGTGAGTCGCGAAAGGCCCGGCACCGAGTGAACTGCGGTGCCGGGCCGATCAGCTTGGCTCAGATCAGGCGACGCCCTTGTCGATCTGCTCCTGCGTCCAGTAACCGGTGTCGACCAGGGCGGGAACGATGTTCTCCTTGGTCACGGTGACCACGTCGAGCAGGTAGGCCGGGACGACCTTCTTGCCGTTGTCGTAGTCCTCGGTGTTGTTGGCCTCGGGCTCCTTGCCACCGAGCAGGTCGGTGGCGGACTTGACGGCCTGCTCAGCGAGGAGGCGGGTGTCCTTGAAGATGGTCGAGAACTGCACGCCGTCCTGGATCAGCTTGACGGATGCGATCTCGGCGTCCTGGCCGGTGACGACGGGGAAGCCTTCGCCGATGGCGCCGGTGTAGCCGTTGTTCTGCAGGGCGGTCATGATGCCGCGGGAGATGCCGTCGTAGGGCGACAGGATGCCGTCGACCTTGGTGTCACCCTGGTAGTTGGCGGTGAGGAGGTCCTCCATGCGCTTCTGAGCGGTCTCCTGCTGCCAGCGCAGGATGGCGACCTTGTCGATCGAGGTCTGGCCCGAGGTGACCTTGAGCACGCCCTTGTCGATCTGGGGCTGCAGAACGCTCATGGCGCCGTCGAAGAAGAAGTGTGCGTTGTTGTCGTCCAGCGAACCGGCGAACAGCTCGATGTTGAACGGGCCGGCCTCGCCGGTCTCCTTGCCGTCGGCGTCGACGATGCCGAGGCCGTTGAGCAGCGAGGTGCCCTGGGCGACGCCAACCTTGAAGTTGTCGAAGGAGACGTAGAAGTCGACGTTGTCGCTGTCGCGGATCAGGCGGTCGTAGGCGATGACCTTGATGCCCTTGGCTGCCGCGGCGTCGAGCTGCGGGGCGAGAGCGGTGCCGTCGATGGCGGCGATGATCAGGACCTTGACGTCCTGGGAGATCATCTGGTCGATCTGCTGCGACTGGGTCGGGATGTCGTCGTTGGCGAACTGCAGGTCGACCTCGAAGCCGGCCTCCTTCAGCTGGCTCTCGACGGCCTCACCGTCGGCGATCCACCGCTCGGACGTCTGCGTCGGCATCGAGACGCCGACCTTGCCGCCAGCGGCGGCCGAGGCGTCGCCGCCTCCGGCGTTCGTCGCCGCGGGGGTACCGGTGCCACCGGCGCCGCCGCCCGAGCAAGCCGCGAGCGAGAGGGCCATCATCAGGCCCGCTGCCGCGGTCATGAGCTTCTTGAACTTCATCGTTCCTCCTGCGAAACGTGTGTTGCGTGCCGACACTGTCGTCGGCGTAGGGTCTCTTGTTTTCAGATCTCCCGGCAGCCCAGTACGCAGAAACGTGCAGCGGGCCGCACCTGAGAGTCTCGACCCCGCGTCGACCCTTCGTCAAGCCAAAATCCGCCTTGTCAGGTTGCGAAATGATAACGATCACAGGGACGCTCACTTGCGCTGATCACGTTCTGGTAACGAGGCCTTGTAGGGCCACCCCGGTGCCTTCGAGCAGGTGGCATCAGGTATAAGCAGCCAAGTTCCGGCCCGCCACTCCACCCCCCCTGACGGGTACCCCTCCGGACCGCCTCGTGGTGCCGGCCTTCACCGCAGGCGCTCAGACCCTGGTGCCGTCGGCACCAACTTTGGTCGTCAGTTCGGCCGCTCCCGTTGACGTGGGCGCAACGGTGCGGCAAGCCTGGCAGAACGCCGTCGGACGGAGGGAGGCGAGGGGATGCGCAGAGGCAAGGGGATCGCTGTCGTCGTCGGCGCCTCCGCGTTCGTGCTCGCCGCCATCGGCCAGGTCGCCTACTCCAACGTCGAGCGGGAGCAGTACCGCGTCACCTCGGTGGGCGCCGCCTTCGACCAGGTCGACAACGGTCAACTGCTGGCGACCTGTTCCGGTTCCGCAGGCACGACGTGCACGGTCGGCCCGGAGGGAACGGCGGAGCGGACCGTTCAGACGGCGCTGGGAGCCTCGGTGGAGTTCGTCGCGGAGCGGCTGCGGCTCGGTGGACCCGTGCAGTTCCAGGCTGCCCCCAGAGCGGACCTGGACGCCTCGTGCTCGTGGACGCTCCCGACCGACGGGTCGCTGGTCAAGGCTCATCCGGTGGGGAGGCAGATCTTCTACACGATCACCCGCACCACCTACCGCGGATCCGTACAGACGGGGGCGGAGACCTCTGAGACGCTGATGGCCTTCGAGCCGCGCGATGGCGCCTACACCTGCTTCCGGGTGAGGGGCTGACAGCTACAGTGCCGCTCGCAGGAGCCGTACAAGGTCTGCGTGCGTGGGGCGGACGGGCGCCGTCGCCGTGCAACCGT
Source organism: Tessaracoccus flavescens (assembly GCA_020741375.1). GTDB lineage: Bacteria > Actinomycetota > Actinomycetes > Propionibacteriales > Propionibacteriaceae > Arachnia > Arachnia flavescens_A. The sequence goes on along the minus strand of DYZF01000073.1, from coordinate 9,778 downwards.
CGTCCAGCGCAATGGCTGCCAGTTCGTCGAGCCATGGCCGCACCTGTTCCGCAGGCACTCCGCACTGCTGGAGGCCGGGACCGATGCCGAGCTTCGCGTTCAGCTTCCCGATCCGGGAGACAAACGACACCACTCCCGCTCTTGTGCCCATTGCGCTGGAGCCGGCCAGTTGGCCGAGCCAGGCATAGCGCTGGGCTGCCCGATCGTTGTGATCTGCGTTGTAGGTGATCACATGAGGCAGCAGCATGGCGTTGAGCCTGCCGTGCGCCACGGAGAACCGACCGCCGAGCGCGTGCGCGAGCGAATGGACGATCCCCAGCCCGGCGTTGTCGAAGGCCATGGCGGCCAAGGTGGATGCGTTGTGCATCCGGGCCCTCGCCTCGAGATCGTGGCCATCTTCGAAGCAGCGCTCCAGATGGGCAAAGGCGAGCTGAGCCGATTTCTCAGCACAGGCGTCCGAGAAGTCGTTCGCTTCGGTGGAGACGTATGCCTCGACCGCATGGGTGATCACGTCCATGCCGGAGTCAGCGGTCGTTCGTGGTGGGACCCCGAGCACGACCCTCGCGTCCAGGACCGCGAGCCGAGGCACCATGTCGGGGGAGACCATGGGCAGCTTCGCGTGTGTGACCTGATCCGTGATCACTGAGAAGCTGGTGACCTCTGAGCCCGAACCGGAGGTCGTGGGGATGACGACGAGCCCCTGGGGGGCTCCGCGCCCGTGGTCGAGTGCGGCTTTGTGCATTGCCTTCGCGGCGTCGATCGGAGACCCGCCGCCGTAGGCGATGACTACGTCCGGGTGGGCATCCAGATAAGCGGCGAGGCCCTTCCCGATCTGGGCGATGGTCGGGTTCGGCTCGACCCCGTCGAAGACGGTCACTTCTGGGCCGAGGAGGTCGCGCAGCCAGGAGAACATGTCAGTCGAGGCGAGGAAGGCGTCTGTGACGACAAACACCCGGTTGCCCGCGAACTCGCGAAGCGACTCGAGCGCGTCATCGCCGAAACGCACCGCCGTCCGGATCCCGAAGGTACCCATCAGGCGCTCGTCTCCAGCCGTTGACGGTACTCGGTCGGGGTCTGGCCTGTGTGTTTCTTGAAGGTGCGGGAGAAGTAGTTGAGCGGCTGGAAGTCCAGTTCATTCGCGATTCTGAGAACCGGCTTGGTCGTATGGGCGAGCATCAGTTTGGCCCTGTCCAGGCGCTTGCCCGTCACGTAGGCGATGAAGCTCTGATTCGTCTGCTGCTTGAACTGACGCGCGAAGTGGGACTCGGACCAGGCCAGATAGGACGCCGCCTTCTGCACCGACAGGTACGCGGTCGGATCCTTCTCAATCTCATTGAGCAGGGTCGAGATCGAGCGCTCATTGAGGGCGAGCTTCGGTTCGACAAGGTCGTGCAGGACGATCAACAGACGTTCGGCGTGCACTTGGGCTTCATATCGGTTCATGGAGGTGCGACGGCCCTTGCGCTTGCTCATCACCTCGATGGTCATGTCGCGGCCGTACTGCATGCCCTCGCTCGTGGCGATGCCGATCAGCACGTCCTCAAGCTCGACGAGGTGCTCCCGCGGGATCTTCATGCTCCAGCGCGGGATCAGCCAGTCGAGGTACGCGCCGACGAGTTCAAGGTTGCCTGCAAGGTTGCGGCTGTGCAGGTTCTCGACGATCTCCGCTGGGTCGACGCAGGTCGTGGGCGTCTCGACGGGGACAAGTGGCGGTGCCTCGGTCTTTCGGGGCGTCGAGCTGGCCATGCGCCCGAGGTAGGGGCCCGCCGTCGCTCGCAGGAGCTGGCGGGAATCGTGGCCAAGGAGAGTGTCATTGGCGAGCCTGACGACAGCCTCGGCTGCGTGGTGCAGCTCATCGAGTGCCACCACCCGCAGTTCCTTTGCCAGCGCCTTGGCCTCCTCGGCATGGCTCTGATCGGCGACGCCGATCATCATCTGATTCAGCCGGTTCTGGTTCTTGTCGAGCAGCACCTGGCCCGCCATGACGGCACCGAGATACTGAGAGCCACGGGTGATCGCGACGGAGAAGTCGACGAGCCCAGCGTGGCATTGATAGATCACGGGACGACCCTCGATCGCGCTCTGAAAGCCGCCGTGCGCGTCACAGCTGAAGCACAGCTGGCGAACCTTCGGGTCGCGGCGCAGGATCTGGCACAGTTGGCTGAATTGGCTGGCCTGGCTGACGGGTGAGCCCGTCGAGTCGACCGTGATCATCGCGAGGCCGGTCTCGGCCGCGAAGTTGTCCTGGATCTCCTGCAGCCGGTCCAGATCGACTAGTTCACGCAGGTCGGGCCCCATGCCCGGGGTGCCCAGCATTATCGATGACACAGAACCTCCAGCAGCTCTTCGACCCCGTCGCCGGTGATGGAGTCGATACAGAAGACGCGGCTCGCACCAGCGAGATGCAGCGCGCCGACGGCGGCCTCCCTGTGCTGGTCGGGCGCGTCCGCGCATTTGGTGACCACGCCGAGCACTTCTCGGTTGAATGCGGTGGAGAAGCCAGGAGGAAACCGGGTGCCACGAAGGTCGGCGGCCTGCACGAGAACGACACTCTCGACCTCCCACGATGCGTTGATCAGGGCGTTCTTGTAGAAGCGCGACTCCAAGAACTCTCCAGGTGTGTCGATCACCCCGTCGTGGACTTCTATCGCCTGGGTCTTCGCATAGTCGAAATCGCCCCCGAGCAGTCGTTGCCGGAGGGTCGTCTTGCCGGCGCCTACGCTCCCGACCAGCAGTATGGAGCGCACGGGTTATGTCCTGGTGATGGGCGCGGGAGTGAAGCCCAAAACAGTTCCGAGGGTATCGACGACGGCATGGACGGCCGACTCGATGTCGGCGAGTTGGCCGACGATCAAGAGTGAACCGGAGAACCGGTCAACGTAGGCGAGTTCGACGTCCGCAGCTTTCGTGGCGATGTCACCGCCGATGATCGCGGCCTCACCAGGCGTAAGGGTCATCACCGCGACCGAACCGCCCGTCTTGTCCATCAGCCCGATCTTCGGGAAGAGCTTGGCGTCAGCGTTCGCGATGATGTGCGCGAGCGTCACCTGTTTGCCAGGCACGAACTCCTGGATGATGCGCTGTTTTTCGGTCGTCAGATCCATCGGCCTCATCGCCTCCTGCAGCCACCATAGGTTGCCGATCCTCCTGGCGAAAGAGGGGGTCACCCCTGGGAGCAGCAATGTGTAAGAAGGTGGTCAAAACGTGTAGCTCCAGCGTGCCTACTCTTCTGACGAAGTGGCCACATCGGCCTCTGATTGACGAAGGAGTCCACCATGCAAGAGGCACTGGGACTAGTCGAAACCAAGGGATTCGTCGGCGCGGTCGAAGCGGCCGACGCGATGGTGAAGTCGGCAAACGTCCAGCTCATCGGCAGCGAGAAGATCGGCGCCGGATTCGTGACCGTGATGGTCCGCGGCGACGTCGGGGCGGTCAAGGCAGCCACCGACGCGGGTGCCGCGGCGGCGGGGAAGGTCGGAGAGGTCATCTCCGTGCACGTGATCCCGCGCCCGCACACCGATGTCGAGAAGCTCCTCCCGGAAGTGTTGTGAGCTGACGATGTCCGAAGATCTGATCAACAAGGTCATGGCCGAGGTCATGAAGAAGCTCCCCGCCGACCAGCCGGCAAGCAAGCCTGCCCCCGCGCGGCCCGCGGCCACCGAGTTCGTCGGAACCAACCCCCTAGGCGACACGATCGGCCTTGTCATCGCCAACGTCGACCCAGCGCTGCACAAGATGATGGGGCTCGACGCGAAGTACCGCTCGATCGGCATCGTCGGCGCCCGCACCGGTGCCGGCCCGCACATCTTCGCCGCTGACGAGGCCGTCAAGGCCACCAACTGCGAGATCCTGACCATCGAACTCCCGCGCGACACCAAGGGCGGCGCCGGTCACGGCTCCCTCATCGTGTTCGGTGCCGAGGACGTCTCCGACGCCCGCCGCGCCGTCGAGGTGACCCTCGGCGAGCTCGATCGCACCTTCGGCGACGTCTACGGCAACGACGCCGGACACCTCGAGTTCCAGTACACCGCCCGCGCAAGCTACGCCCTCAACAAGGCCTTCGGCGCTCCGCTCGGCAAGTCCTTCGGCATCACGGTCGGTGCCCCCGCCGCCATCGGCGTCGTCCTCGCCGACACTGCGGTCAAGGCCTCGACGATCGACGTCATCGCCTACTCGAGCCCGGCAAGCGGCACCAGCTACTCCAACGAGGTCATCTCCGCTTTCAGCGGCGATTCCGGCGCGGTCCGCCAGGCCATCGTCGCCGCCCGCGAGGTCGGTCGCGAACTGCTCGGCGCCCTCGACGTGTACCCGGAGTCCTCGACCACTCCCTACATCTGAGGAGCGTCCCACAGTGAAATCCAAGAGATTTGAGGTGCTTGACGCCCGCCCGGTCAATCAGGACGGTTTCGTCTCTGAGTGGCCCGAGGTAGGCCTCATCGCCATGGATGGCCCCAACGACCCGAAGCCATCGCTCCGGATCGAGAACGGCCGAATCGTCGAGCTCGACGGCAAGCCCGAGGCCGAGTTCGACATGCTCGACTCATTCATCGCCACCTACGGCATCAACCTGGAAAAGGCCGAAGAGGTCAACGCCATGGATTCGGTCGAGCTGGCCCACATGCTGTGCGACATCAATGTGCCCCGCCACGTGCTCATTCCGCTCACCACGGCCATGACGCCCGCAAAGGCGGCGGAGGTCGTCTCGCAGATGAGCGTGCTCGAGATGATGTCGGCTGTTACCAAGATGCGCGCCAGGAAGACGCCTGCCAACCAGTGCCACGTGACCAACCTGGCCGACAACCCGGTGCAGATCGCCGCGGACGCCGCCGAGGCGGCCCTTCGTGGCTTCGCCGAAGAGGAGACCACCGTCGGCATCGTGCGCTACGCGCCGTTCAATGCGCTGGCCATCCTGGTCGGCGCGCAGGTCGGACGTCCCGGCATCCTGACCCAGTGCGCCGTCGAAGAGGCCACCGAGCTTCAGCTAGGCATGCGCGGGCTTACCGCATACGCCGAGACTGTGTCGGTCTACGGCACCGAGGCCGTGTTCATGGACGGCGACGACACCCCGTGGTCGAAGGCGTTCCTCGCCTCCTGCTACGCGTCGCGCGGCCTGAAGATGCGCTTCACCTCCGGCACCGGTTCCGAGGTCCAGATGGGCTTTGCGGAGGGCATGAGCATGCTCTACCTCGAGTCGCGATGCCTGTTCGTGACGAAGGCCGCTGGCTCCCAGGGCACCCAGAACGGCTCCGTGAGCTGCGTCGGCGTCCCTGCCGCCGTCCCGCAGGGCGTTCGCGCGATGCTGGCCGAGAACCTGATCGCGATCATGCTCGACCTTGAGTGCGCCTCGTCCAACGACCAGACGTTCACCCACTCCGATCTGCGGCGCGTCGCCCGCTCCCTGATGCAGTTCGTGCCCGGCACCGACTTCATCTGCTCGGGCTACTCGTCGACGCCGAACTACGACAACATGTTCGCCGGTTCGAACTGGGACGCCGAAGACTACGACGACTGGGTCATCCTGCAGCGCGACCTTCACGTCGACGGCGGGCTCGTGCCCGTCCTCGAGGAAGACGTGGTCGCGGTTCGCCGCAAGGCTGCCCGCGCCATCCAGGCCGCGTTCAAGGAGCTCGGACTTCCCGAGATCACCGACGTCGAGGTCGAGGCCGCGACCTATGCCCACGGCTCGAAGGACATGCCTGCCCGCAATGTCGTCGAGGACCTGAAGGCCGCCGAGGACATGATGAAGCGCGAGGTCACCGGCCTCGACGTGGCGAAGGCCCTCTCGAAGGGCGGATTCGACGACGTGTCCGAGGCCGTGTTCAACCTGCTCAAGCGCCGTGCCGCGGGCGACTACCTGCACACCAGCGCCATCTTCGACCGCGACTTCAACGTCGACTCGGCCGTGAACAACCCGAACGACTACGCGGGTCCGAAGTCGGGCTACCAGATCTCTGAGGCCAAGTGGGAAATCCTCAAGACGATCCGCCAGGCCGTCAGCCCGGAAAGCATCTGAGGTGACAACCATGGATCAAGCAACCATCAAGCGCCTCGTCGAAGAGGTCGTGCGCGAGCTGGCCGCCCAGCCGGCTGCGGCCGACACGGCGACGGTCTCGAAGCCGGCACGCGGCGGCGTCACCAACATGACGCCGACCACGGCAGGCAATCTCACCATCTCCGAGACGGGTGACGCCGCGCGCGGCACCGACCCGAAGGAGGTCGTGATCGCCCTTTCACCCGCCTTCTCGACGAAGATCCACGAGACCATCATCGGCATCCCGCACGCGGCGGTGCTGAAGGAGATCTGCGCAGGCATCGAGGAGGAGGGGCTGAAGTACCGCTTCGTTCGCATGTACAAGACGGCAGACGTCGGCTTCGTCGCCCACGAGGCGGCCAAGCTCTCGGGCTCCGGCATCGGCATCGGCATCCAGTCGCGAGGCACCACCGTCATCCATCAGAAGGACCTTCCCCCGCTCAGCAACGTGGAGCTGTTCAGCCAATCACCGCTGATCGACGAGGCCACCTTCCGTGCGATCGGCAAGAACGCGGCCAAGTACGCCAAGGGCGAGAACCCGACGCCCGTGCCCATCCGCAACGACCAGATGGCCCGGCCGAAGTACCAGGCCATCGCCGCGCTCCTGCACAACAAGGAGACGACCCTGGTCGATTCGTCCAAGAAGCCGCAGGGCCTTCAGATCAGCTTTGCTTAAGGAGAACCAGACATGGACCAGGAACAGCTGATTCGCCAGATCATGGCCGAGGTGATGAAGAACCTCGGCAACGCAGATCAGGTCAGCTTCGAGAAGAAGCCCGCCCCGGCGGCGAGCGGCAAGATCGGCGTGGCGGAGTACCCGCTGGCCGAGAAGAGCCCGCATCTCGTCACCACTGACAGCGGCGTGAAGCTCAACGACCTCACGTTCGAGAAGATGAAGTCCGGCCAGATCGGACCGAAGGACTTCCGCATCTCGTCGGAGACGCTCGAGTTGCAGGCACAGGTCGCCGACGACTCAGGTCGCGGCCCCCTCGCCCGCAACATGCGCCGCGCGGCCGAGTTGGTCGCCGTCCCGGACGAGCGCCTGCTTGCGATCTACAACGCGCTGCGCCCGTACCGCTCGACGAAGGCCGAGCTGTACGACATCGCGGCCGAGCTTGAGGGCACCTACGGCGCCACCGTCTCCGCGGGCTTCGTCCGCCAGGCGGCCGACGTCTACGAGGCTCGCGGCCGACTCCGCGCCGACTGACACCTCATCGACACCCATCCCACCAACGCAAGGAGAGACAATATGACCCTCGTGGCCGGCGTCGACATCGGCAATGCGACGACCGAGGTCGCGCTCGCCCGCGTCGTCGGTAATGAGATCGCCTTCCTTGCCAGTTCCACGATCCCGACAACGGGTATCAAGGGCACCGAGGCCAACCTGCAGGGCGTCTTCCACGCCCTGCAGGTGGCCATCGACAAGGCGGGGCTCGCCCTGCACGACCTGGATCTGATCCGCGTCAATGAGGCGGCGCCCGTGATCGGCGACGTCGCGATGGAGACCATCACGGAGACGGTGATCACCGAATCGACGATGATCGGCCACAACCCGACGACGCCTGGCGGGCTGGGCATCGGCGTCGGCACCACCGTCCACATCACCGACCTCGACTCCGCGACGCCAGGGGAGCCCTGGATTGTCGTGGCGGACGCCGCTCACCCCTACGACGTCGTCGCCTCCGTCATCAATGAGGCGTCCAAGCGGCTCGAGATCACCGGTGCCATCCTCCAAGCCGATGACGGCACCCTCGTCCACAACCGGCTCACGACCAAGATCCCGATCGTCGACGAGGTCCGCCTCATCGACAAGGTTCCGCTCGGCATGCTCGCCGCGATCGAGGTGGCCGAGGTCGGACGAATCGTCGAGACCCTCTCGAATCCCTACGGCATCGCAACCCTGTTCAAGCTGGACAACGAGGACACCAAGCAGGTCGTCCCGCTGGCCCGTTCGCTTGTCGGCAACCGCTCGGCCGTGGTCATCAAGACCCCGAAGGGCGACGTCCAGGAGCGACGCATCCCGGCCGGCCGCATCACCGTTCACGGCGAACCACGCGGCTCCGAGGTCGACGTCGACCGCGGCGCCGAGGAGATCATGGACGCCGTCACCTCCGTCCGCGCCGTCTCCGACGTGACCGGTGAGCCCGGCACCAATGTCGGCGGGATGATGGAGAAGGTGCGGGTCACGATGGCCCAGCTCACCGAGCAGCAGCCCCGCGACATTCGCATCACCGATCTTCTCGCCGTCGACACGCACGTCCCGCGCGAAGTGGCAGGCGGCATCGCCAACGAGTTCTCGATGGAGGCCGCCGTCGGCATCGCCGTGATGGTCAAGACCGATCGCCTCCAGATGGAGCGACTAGCCGCCAAGCTCGCGGCCCAGATCAGCATCCCCGTCGAGGTCGGCGGGATCGAGGCCGACATGGCCATCCGCGGGGCCCTCACCACGCCGGGCACCGCCGCCCCGATCGCCGTGCTCGACATGGGCGCGGGCTCGACCGATGCGTCCGTGATGCGGGCCGACGGGTCAGGCGTCTCGATCCACCTGGCCGGGGCGGGCAACATGGTGACGCTCATGATCCAGTCCGAACTGGGGCTCGACACGTTCGACGCCGCGGAAGACGTCAAGCGTTACCCGCTTGCGAAGGTGGAGACCGTCTTCAACATCCGCCATGAGGACGGCACCGTCCAGTTCTTCGAAGCGCCGCTACCGCCCCAGGTCTACGCCCGCGTCGTGGTGTTGAAGCCTGAAGGAATGGTGCCGCTCGACATCGACCTGCCGGTCGAGACCATCCGTCAGGTGCGCATCCGCGCGAAGCAGCGGGTCTTCGTCACCAATGCCATCCGGGCGCTGCGCAAGGTCTCGCCCAACGACAACGTCCGCGACATCGACTTCGTGGTGCTTGTCGGCGGCTCCGCCCTCGACTTCGAGATCCCACAACTGGTCACCAGCGCCCTTGCCGATTACCGGGTTGTCGCTGGCCGGGCCAACATCCGCGGGATGGAGGGCGCACGCAACGCCGTCGCCACCGGTCTCGCGCTCACTTGGGCGGAGGAACAGTGAAGGAGACCCCACCGAGCATCCGGATCCGCGTCCACGACGACGTCTCCGGCGACGATCTGATGCCGCTCCTGCTTGGGATCGAGGAGGAGGGGGTCCCCGTCGAGCTCACTCGCCACGGCGAGCTCAACCCGTTGAAGCTGGCCCACGCAGCCGCCATCGAGTCGAAGCTCGGCATCGGGATCGGCATCGCACTCGACTACGTGGTGATCACGACGGAGAAGCTTCCGGAGGATCGCCCCTATATCGCTCGCTTCCTTTCGGAGGCGGACGGCCGCCTCTTCGGAGGCAACGCCGCCCGCGTCGTCAAGCGGATTCCGCTGAGAGGCTTCGGCGGGGGTTACACCTATGAGAACCAGGAAGAAGGGAACTACTGATGGAAGCACTTGGCCTGGTCGAAGTCGTCGGCCTCGCAGCGGGCGTGGAGGCCGCTGACGTGGCCTGCAAGACGGCGAATGTCGAACTCGTCGGTTACGAACTCGCCAAGGGTGGCGGCTTCGTGACCATCAAGGTCCTCGGGCAGGTCGGCGCGGTCACGGCCGCCGTCGACGCCGCCGCGGAGGCCGCCGGGAAGATCACCCGAGTCGTGAGCAAGCTCGTCATCCCGCGCCCGAGCGGGCAGATCGAGCCGATGGTTCACTCCAAGGCGACGGTGGGCTACAAGGCCCCCGAACTTCCCGCACCCG
>DYZF01000072.1 GCA_020741375.1 Tessaracoccus flavescens | reverse complement strand
ATCATCATCGTCGTCGTCCCAGTCGTCGTCATCATCGTCATCGTCGTCGCTGTAGCGCACGGGAGTGGACGTCTTCTTCTTGACGGTGCTGGTGGTGGCCTTCTTGGTCGGCGCCGGTGCGGGAGCCGGGGCGGCCTTCTTCGGCGCGACGGCCTGCTGCGTGGTGGCCGGGGCCGGTGCGGGGGCCTTCTCCACGGCCGGAGCCTGCGTGACGGTAGGGGTCGGCGACGGGGTGGCCGACGGCGTCGGCGTAGGCGTGGCCGGGGTCTCCTCATCGTCGCACGTGCCGTTGGCGTTTAGATCGTCACACTGGTCCACCTCGCCGGTCAGAGTCACCGACTCCGAGGGCATCGGCTCGACGACAATCGCGGCCTCGGGATCGACGGTGGGGGTGGCGGTGGCGGTGATCGCAGGCATCGGTTCGGTGACCGGCGACGCGATGGAGGACAACACGCCTCCTGCGACCGCCGCAACACCGAACGCGGCGGCTGCGAGCCAGGCGGTTGCGTTCTTCAGTGCCATGGGGACTCCTTTGATTGTTGACACCATCAAACCCAGCCAAGATGAGGCCAACCCCGGCCTTTTGGTGAGAGGTTTCTCATCCGCGCACATGAGAAAGCTCTCAGATGGGGCTCACCGGACGCTTAGTTTTCGGCGACAAAGTTGCGCTCATCACGCGCCTCGCCCACTTCTGAGCGGCCGCGCGATGAGCAAATGACAGCGTTATGGCTTGAAGGCGGCACAATGAACCTCATGAGATCCCCGGGGCAGGACATCACCACGAAGGTGACCATTCGTGCCCGGATCATGTGGGCGATGGTGCTGCTCACCCTTCTCTCGCTGGCCACGTCTGGCGCCATCGTGGCCATCGTGCAAGATCGCGCGATCTCCGACAACCTTGTGACGCAGCTCGAACGCGCCCGCGATGAGCTCCGCGTGCTGTCGGCCGAAGGTGTAGACCCCACCACGGGCGAGCCCTTCAGCGGTCCCAACGAACTGCTCGAGACCTACCTCGCGCGCACTGTCATCGGTGAGGGGGAAGGCGAACTGGCGTTCCGGGGCAGCGCCGTCGCCCTCGTTGCCTCGGACGACGTGCCCTTCCGCCCCGAGGATGATCAGGAGCTTGTCGATCACGTACGCCCCTGGGCCACCGGCACGCAGATGCGGATCGAGCCGGTGCGTACCTCCACCGGCAACTACCACGTTCTTGTAGCCCCGGTGCATTACCCGAACGCGTCCGGCGCCCTGTTGCACGTTTTCGACCGCGACGTCGCCGAAGCAGAGCTGCGACGCACGATGACGGTCTATGCGCTGGTTGCGCTGGGCACCATGGCGCTGGTGGTCTTCGCCGCGTGGCTCGCCGTCGGCCGGCTGCTGCGCCCCATCGAGGAACTACGTGAGGCCGCCGAATCCATCGACGAACGCGATCTGACCACCCGGGTCCCTGTCCGTGGCAAGGACGACCTGACGGCGCTGTCGGCGACCATCAACCGCATGCTCGACCGCGTGCAGCGCTCCGTCGAGGGCCAGCGTCAACTACTCGACGACGTCGGCCACGAACTGCGTACCCCCATCACGGTGGTGCGCGGTCACATGGAGCTGATCGACGTCGACGACCCGGCGGATGTCGCGCAGACGCGCGATCTGGCGATCGACGAGATGGACCGCATGAGCGTCCTGGTCAACGATCTGCTGATGCTCGCCAAATCCACCGAATCCGACTTTGTGCAGCCTCAATGGTTCGACCTCACCACCCTCACCGACCAGGTGTTGGAGAAGGCCCGTGCGCTGGGCGATCGCTCGTGGCGCCTGGAGCGGGTCGCGGCGGCGGAGGCGTTCATCGATCCCGGCCGCGTCACCCAGGCGTGGCTGCAGTTGGCTGCCAACGCGGTGAAGTACTCGGAGGCCGGGTCGCCGGTCACCCTGGGGTCGCGGCTGAACCGCGGCGAGGTGGAGCTTTTCGTCCGTGATCAGGGAATTGGTATCGCGCCCGATCAGTTGCAGACGGTCCGCGAGCGTTTCGGCCGCACCCGCGAGGCCGCGTCGCGCGCCCAGGGCGCTGGCCTTGGCCTGAGTATTGTCGAGTCCATCGTCGCCGCCCACAACGGCCGGCTCGAGATCGATTCCGTCCATGGCGAGGGGTCCACCTTCACCATCGTGCTGCCCATCAGCCCGGCGGGGTCGCAGCCCGGGGCGGACGGCGACGAGGACGTAGCAGAAGTTGAGGGGACGACGCCGTGAGCACGATTCTGATCATCGAGGACGAAGCCAGAATTGCGGCGTTCATCGCCAAGGGTCTGAAGGCGGCGGGCTACACCTCGCACTCCACCTCTTCGGGTTCCGAGGGCGCGTCGCTGGCGGTCCACGGCAACTTCGATCTGGTGATCCTCGACGTCGGCCTCCCAGATATCGACGGTTTCGAGGTGCTCGAACGCATCCGCGGCCAAGGCGTCGCGGTGCCGGTGATCATGCTGACGGCGCGGTCATCGGTCGCTGACCGGGTTGCCGGCCTGGAGGGTGGCGCCGACGATTACATGCCGAAGCCCTTCTCGTTCGAGGAGTTGTTGGCGCGAATCCGCCTCCGCTTGCGCTCGGATTCGCCGTCGTCCTCCGGAGGAGAGGGCGGGTCGACCTCGACGCAGCTCACCCACAACGGTTTGACGCTGGACTTCCTGACGCGGCGGGCGCAGGTCGATGGCAAGTGGATCGACCTGTCGGCCAGAGAGTTCACGCTCGCCGAGACCTTCCTGCGCAACCCCGGTCAGGTGTTGAGCCGGGAGCAGCTGCTGAGCAACGTGTGGGGCTTCGATTTCGACCCGGCCTCCAACGTCGTGGACGTGTACGTGCGGTACCTGCGCGGGAAGCTGGGGAAGGACCGGTTCGAGACCGTGCGCGGCATGGGATACCGGCTGGTCTAGTCGTCGTCGTCGACCTCATCGTCGTCGTCGGGCTCGTCCCACTCATCGTCGTCGTCCCATTCGTCGTCATCGTCGTCGTAGACGGGCTGGGGCTTCGGCGCCGAGACGGTCTTCTTGGCCGCGGCAGGCTTCGGCTTCGGGGCGGCGACCGTCTTGGGTGCCGTGGTCGCGGGCTTGGGCGCAGGCGGGTTGGTCTCGGCTGGAGGCTTCGAGATTTCCGTGGGCAGCGGGGTGGGGCTGATCGTCGCGATCGGCGACGCGCTGGGCGTGGCCGACGGCGTCGGTGCGGCCGGGACGGCGGTGACAATGATGGCAGGATCCTCCGCCGGCTCCGCCGTCCGGGAGAACGCTTGGGTGACCGTGTAGCCCAGGACCAGCCCGAGCACGACGGCAACCACGACGAGCGCAGTGGTGCGCAGCGCGTTGCTCATTGTCTTCACCTCCAGCGGCAATTGAACTCCTCTTCGATGAGGAGACGCTCAGGAGTTGATGAGAAATCTCTCATCTTTCGTCCCCAGTCCAGGAGGATCCCGTCGGTCCGCAGCGCTGGCGTCAGAGGCACTGGGGTGGCGAAGCGGCGATTAGCCGGTTCTACCCGCGGCGCTTGATGACGTAATAGGGTTCCCCTGACTCGTTCTCCACCACCTCATAGTCCTCGCTGAGGTCGATCGCGAGCTGGCGAGTGTCGTCAGGGGCTTGCCCCACGCCGAGTGAGTTGTGGACTTGGCGGACAGTCACCGGCTCATCAAGAACTGGCCGTGCGTTGAGCATCAGAGCCGTGAAGGTGTCATCCGATGTTGTTTGCCACCAAGTTTCGATTGCTTCTTGAACAGCCTCTTCCCACGTGGTGGCCATGATTTCCATGCTTATCGGGATGCTGACTTCCATCTGAATCTCGAAGGTCTTGTCAGCATCGAACAAGTCGTCGTTCACGCGCTCATAGTAGGGGTTGAATGCCTAAGCTCGTGGCCGGGTCCTGTCGAGCTCATCTTTGGACAAGATTCTGGCGGGCTCCGAACCAGAAGTACCGGATCAATACCCTCCAACTCAGTTCCGAGCGCAATCTGCAGATAGGTTCGGAGCATGGGTTGGGACGGAGCGGTCAACGCGCATCAGGTAGCACCCGGTGTGGTGCGTATGGGGCGACGGGAATGGGTCACAGAGCAAGGCTGGAGCCAAGCCCTCGGAGAGGGCTACCGCACGGTGGTCGATCTAAGGTCCGAGATTGAGTTCGCTGTCCGCCGCAAAGGCGACGCAAACGTGTCGGCCGCTGCTCTTGACGGCCTAACAGTCCTGCATCGCCCGACCGAGGATCCTGACCACCCGGGCTTCGACTACCCGATGGGCTACCTCGATCACCCAGCTGACTACGCCGGATATCTTGAGATGTTCGGTGACCGGGTGGCTCGGGCACTCCTAGCGGTCGGCCATGCTGACGGTCCCGTGATCGTGCACTGCTCCGCCGGTCGCGACCGTACCGGCCTAGTGCTGTCGCTCGGCCAACTCGTTGCCGGCTGGAGCCACGACGATATCGTCGATGGGTACGTCGCGGCCGCTGAGGGGATCAATGCCTTCCAAGCGCACAATCCACACCCCAAGGAGACCCACAAAGTTGGGGAAGAGTGGGAAGCGTGGCTAGGAGAGCGGGTCTCGGCACTGCGATCTTTCTTGGACGAGACGAATGCGGTCGAGTTCCTGCGTCGACAGGGCGCGACAGATGCGGATATCGCTGCGGTGGCCGCTCGCTTCGACCGCACCTGTGATCAACCTGCTGAGTGAGAGCGCAAACTAACCGTTGTGAGGACGACGAAGGGCCCCGCGGTTGCCCGCGAGGCCCTTCGTCAGCTCAGATCAGAGACCTTCGCGCTTGGGGATGTTGAGGACGAGCGGCTTGTTGACTTCGGCGAAGAAGTCGTTGCCCTTGTCGTCGACGATGATGAAGGCCGGGAAGTCCTCCACCTCGATCTTCCAGATGGCTTCCATGCCGAGTTCTTCGTACTCGACCACTTCCACCTTCTTGATGCAGTCCTGCGCCAGACGCGCGGCAGGGCCGCCGATGGAGCCGAGGTAGAAGCCGCCGTGCTTGCCGCACGCGTCGGTCACGGCCTGCGAGCGGTTGCCCTTGGCGAGCATGACCATGGAGCCGCGGGCAGCCTGGAACTGGTCCACGTAGGAGTCCATGCGACCGGCCGTCGTCGGGCCAAACGAGCCGGACGCCATACCCTCGGGGGTCTTGGCGGGGCCGGCGTAGTACACCGGGTGATCCTTCATGTACTGCGGCATCTCTTCGCCGGCGTCGAGGCGTTCCTTGACCTTGGCGTGGGCGATGTCGCGGGCGACGATGAGCGGGCCGGTCAGCGACACCCGGGTCTTCACCTGGTGCTTCGAGAGTTCGGCGAGGATGTCGTCCATCGGCTGGTTGAGATCGATCTTGACGACTGCACCCTTACCGGTGCCGGTGATGCCGTCGGTCTCGGCGTCGAGATCTTCGTCGACGTGGTCGGGCATGAAGCGAGCCGGATCGGTCTCGAGCTGCTCGATGAACACGCCCTCTGGGGTGATCTTGCCGAGGCACTGACGGTCTGCGGAGCACGAGACGGCCAGCGCGATCGGCAGGGAGGCGCCGTGGCGGGGGAGGCGGATGACACGCACGTCGTGGCAGAAGTACTTGCCGCCGAACTGGGCGCCGATGCCGAGCTTGCGGGTGAGCTCCAGGACGTCCTCTTCGAGCTGGAGGTCGCGGAAGCCGTGGGCGGCGATGGAACCCTCGGTGGGGAGGTTATCGAGGTACTTCGCGGAGGCGTACTTGGCGGTCTTGAGCGCGAACTCAGCCGACGTGCCGCCGACGACGATGGCCAGGTGGTACGGCGGGCAAGCGGCGGTGCCGAGGCTGCGGAGCTTCTCTTCGAGGAACTTCATCATCGACGCCGGGTTCAGGACGGCCTTGGTCTCTTGGTACAGGTAGCTCTTGTTGGCGGAGCCGCCGCCCTTGGCCATGAACAGAAACTTGTAGCCGTTCTCGTGGCCCTCGGCGGTGTCGGCGTAGAGCTCGATCTGCGCGGGGAGGTTGGAGCCGGTGTTCTTCTCGTCCCACATCGTGATGGGGGCGTTCTGCGAGTAGCGCAGGTTCAGCTTGGTGTAGGCGTTGTAGACGCCCTGGCTGAGCGGGAGTTCGTCGGTGCCGTCGGTGAGCACTTGCTGGCCGCGCTTGCCCATGATGATCGCGGTGCCAGTGTCCTGGCACATGGGGAGGATGCCGCCCGAGGCGATGTTGGCGTTCTTCAGCAGATCCAGCGCGACGAACTTGTCGTTGGGCGAGGCCTCCGGATCGTCCATGATGTTGCGCAGCTGCTGCAGGTGCGCGGGGCGGAGGTAGTGGGCGATGTCGTGCATCGCGGTCTCGGCGAGCAGCGTCAGCGCCTCTGGCGCGACCTTCAAGAACCTGCGGCCCTCGGGCCCTTCGACAACCTCGACGCCGTCGGTGGTCAAGAGACGGTAGGGCGTCTCGTCCTTGCCGATCGGCAGCATGTCAACGTAACGGAATTCCGGCACTGGAGCCTCCTTGTAGACGTATGGGGCCAGTCTTCCAGATGCTCGGGTGGCGGCCGGTCGCGGGGTTTGGGTTTGAGCAGTTTCGGCAACTCGATGCCCGAAAACGCCGTTCAGTGGCAGTTTCGTGCGTTGAGGTGCAGGAACTGCTCAAACCCGAGTCGCGGCGGGGATCATGCCGCGACGGCCTGCTTGATCAGCTCAGCCATTCGCTTCTCGACGGCGGCCGTCACCTTCGTCACGCCCCGCGTCCGCGGAGTTCGGAGGCGGGGCCCGATCGTCGGTGGTCAGGAGGGTCAGGAGACGGCGGCCTTCGGCGGATCCTTGACCCAGATCTCCGTCTCCAACTCCGCAGGAAGGTGGTGGTTTCCGGCGGCGATGAAGGCACCGTCGGGGTTGGCCTCGAAGTCGCGCAGCGCGCCCATGGCCCACTTGCCGAGCAGCACGATCGCCACCAAGTTGATGATCGCCATGAAGAACATCGACGTGTCCGCCAGCACCCACACGAAGCTGAGCTTGGCGATGCCGCCGACGAAGGTGGCGATGACGACGATGATCTTGAGCACCAGGTCGGAGCCGGCACGATCCTTGGTGAGGTAGTCGAGGTTGACCTCGGCGTAGGCGTAGTTGCCGATGAGCGTCGAGAACGCGAAGACGCTGATCAGCAGCACCATCACCGGAGCCATCCAGTCGCCCAGAGCGGCGACGACGCCCGACTGGGTCAGCGTCGCGCCCTCGAGATCCTGGCCCGGGGTGTAGACGCCGGAGGACAGGACGATGAAGGCGGTGGCGGAGCAGACGATCATGGTGTCGACGAAGACGCCGAAGGACTGGATGAGGCCCTGACGGACGGGGTGGATGGTGGTTGCGGTGGAGGCCGCGTTCGGGGCGGAGCCCATGCCGGCTTCGTTGGAGTAGAGGCCGCGCTTGACGCCGTTCATGATGGCCGCGGTGATGCCGCCGGCGGTGCCCGCGAACGCCTCGTTCAGGCCGAACGCCGACTGGAAGATCTCGCTGAAAACGAACCCGATCTGGTCGATGTTGAGGGCGATGATGATGAGGGCGACGACGATGTAGACCAGCGCCATTGCGGGGGCCATCCATTCGGCCACCTTGGCCACAGACTTGATGCCGCCGATGATGGCCGCACCCGTGAGGAGGGCGACGACAATGGCGGTGATCCACGTGTTGACGCCGTAGGTGGCCTCGACTGTGTTGGCGATCGTGTTGGCCTGCACCATCTGGAAGGCGATGCCGTAGGTGAATAGCAGGATGACGGCGAACGCCGCGCCCCACTTCCACGACTTCAGGCCGCGCCAGATGTAGAACGCCGGGCCGCCGCGGAAGGTGCCATCACCCCACGGCATCTTGAACACCTGCGCGAGTGTCGCCTCGATGAAGGCGGTGGCCATGCCGAGGAGGGCGACAACCCACATCCAGAACACGGCGCCCGGGCCGCCGAGCGTGATGGCGATCGCGACGCCGGCGATGTTGCCGGTGCCGACGCGCGAGGCCAGACCGATGGCGAAAGCCTGGAACGACGAGATGCCGCCGTCGGAGTCTGCAGACTTGCGCGACACCTTCAGCACGGACAGCATCCGGCCGAAGTGGCGGAACTGCATGCCGCGCGTGCGCACCGTGAACCACAGGCCGGCGGCGAGCAGGACGGGGATGAGGATCCACGAATAGATCTGACCGTTGAAGCTGTCTAGCCAGGTGGTGATGGTCTCCATAGAGGTGCCTTCCGCTGTGGCCGGCGCTGTGCCGACGGCGTGATTCTTCCAGAGACTTCGCGGTCCTGACCGCGCGGACATTTTCTGTACCTCGTTTAGTACCTCGAGGTTTTTCTGGAGACGGATCCACAGGAGGCCGGATTTTCGTGCCTGTCGGCGTCACGGATGGCGCCTATCCTGAACCCCATGGCAGACGATGGACTCACCGACCGGCAGCGCGCAGCCAAGATCCGGCACGAACTCAGCCAGGGCAATGCCCGAGCCGAAGCGGCCCAGGCGAAGGTGCTGATCGACCAGTTCATCGCCGACGCCCGGGCCCAGGGCGTCGAGCCGCGACCGCTGAAGGCCCGCACCCTCGACGGTCACGTCGTCAAGACCGACAAGACCGGCTGGTACCTGCGCAACAACCATTCGCTCGCGGTCGACGTCGACGGCAATTACTACTCGCTGACCGTCCCGGGTGGGCTGATGGAACGCCTCCGCGGGGTGAAGCTCACTCCGACGCTGGCCCCGATGGTGATCGGACGTGGCGGCCGCGACGGCGAGACCGGCGATCTCAAGGAGTTCCTCGCCTGGGTGCTGGACGGCACCATCAGTCAGGACTAGTGCAATTTCACGGCCACGTGGCCCGATCGCGCTGAGGGTGGACAGCTGAGCCGCTGGAATCGGCGCGGTCTACCATCGAACCTATGGCTCAATTCTCCGTGACCCGTACCACCACCCCGACCTCCGACGCTGCCCGCAAGGCCGCGCTCGCAGACCCAGGGTTCGGGCGCTACTACGTCGATCACATGGCGATCGTCGATTACGTAGCCGGCGACGCATGGCAGGACGCTCGCATCATTCCAATGTCGGAGTGGGCGCTGCACCCCGCCGCCGCCGTCATGCACTACGGCCAGGAGATCTTCGAAGGCCTCAAGGCGTACCGCCGCGACGACGACTCCATCTGGCTGTTCCGTCCCGAGCGCAACGCGGCCCGCTTCGTCCACTCGGCGCAGCGCATGGGCATGCCGGAGCTTCCGGAGGAGACGTTCCTCAACGCGGTGAGCGAGCTGGTGAAGCTCGAGAAGGACTGGGTGCCTACCAGCGACAACGAGCAGAGCCTCTACATCCGGCCGTTCATGGTGGCCACCGAGCCGTACCTCGGCGTGCGTGAAGCCAACAACTACCGCTTCGCCGTCATCGCCACCCCGGCCGGCGCCTACTACGCCGACCCGGTGAAGCTCTGGATCACCCCCAACTACGCCCGCTCCGCCCCCGGCGGCACCGCGACCGCGAAGTGCGGCGGCAACTACGCCGCCAGCCTCGTCGCCACCCAAGAGGCCGCGCAGCACGGCTGCGGCCAGGTGCTGTGGACCGACGGCGCAGAGCACAAGTGGGTTGAGGAATGCGGCACGATGAACGTCATGTTCGTCACCGACGACGGCGAACTCGTTACCCCGGAGCTCGGCCAGATCTTGGCGGGCGTCACCCGTGAATCCGTCCTGAAGCTGGCCTCGGATCACGATCTCAAGCCCGTCGAGCGTGCCATCTCCATCGACGAGGTGCACGACGGCGTCGACAGCGGCAAGATCGCCGAAGTCTTCGCGTGCGGCACGGCCGCGGTGGTGACCCCGATCGTCGGCTTCAACTCGCCGGCTCGCGGCGAACAGCAGGTGGGCGACGGCACCCCCGGCGTGAAGACGCTGGAGATCCGTCAGCACCTCGTGGACATCCAGTACGGCCGCGCGGAGGACAAGCACGGCTGGACCCGCCGCGTCGCCTAACTCGACGGTCGGTCCGCACACGTTGCGGGTCGAGTCTCCTAGCTCGCTGGTTGAGTGGCCCGCGCTGCGAAGCAGCCGGGCTCAGCCGCGCCCAATGGCGGGTGTCAGCGCACCAGAATGCGCGTGATCTCCTCGGCAACGCGTGCCGGGACTGCCAGCGGGATGCCGTGGTCGATGCCCTCGAGCACGGCCTCGGTGGCCGCCCCACCGTTCTCGCGGTAGCGGTCCAGCACCGTGCGCGTCTGTAGTTCCATCGGCTGCGGCGGCGCGACCTCGTCGCCCGGCCAGCCGGGGATGGCGCCCATCTGACCCAGCGTCGCGAGGTCGAACAGCGACGCGTCGGAGACCACCTTGTCCTCGGTGCCGCGCAGCCACACGATCTCCGGCTTCCGCTCCAGATCGGCGATCGCGGAGGAGTCGTAGTACTTCGGGCTCATGGTGTTGAGGATGCCCTTGTCACCGGTGGCCAGGCCGGGCCAGTCCTCGCTCGCGTCCTTCGCCACGAGCCGCGAGATGAACATCTGGTTGGCGCCGCCGGCCCCGCACGCCGCGGCGTCAGCGGTGCAGCGTTCGCCGTCGGGGCCCTTCGTGCCGCCGTAACCGTAGGGCGACAGCGGCGCGATGAGCGTGACGGAGGCGAGATCGTCGGGGTATTCGAGCATCAGCTGCTGCAGCACGCCGCCGCCCATGGACCAGCCGGCCGCGTTCACCTTGCTCTGCCCGGCCAGGCCGAGCGCGTCGAGGAGCGCGTGCACATCGTCGACCATGTCGCCGAGGCCGCGGGTGGCGTCGATGGGGGCGGGATCTGTGTCGCCGAAGCCTCGCATGTCCGGTGCGATGACGCGCACGTCGTCGCCCAACTCCTCAGCGACGTACTTCCAGAAGCCACCTGAGCTGAGATTGCCGTGCACGAGTAGCAGCGGGACCCCGTCGTGGGGGCCGCTGGTCCACACGTTCATGGTGATGCGGGGCGTCTCGATGCGGGTGGGGGCTAAGGAGCTCATGGGGCTCCTGTCAAACGCGTTTCGCCCAATCCTGACGGTTGATTCAGGTTTCTGTCCAGAGGTTTGCGAAAGCCGTAGCGGTGGCACAGTTGTTCCCATGACGCTCGTGACGCGATGGGGATCTCACTTGGCCGGCTCCGAGAGCCCGCTGCCCGAGTATCCGCGCCCTCAACTGCAGCGCCGACGGTGGGCCAGCCTCAACGGCACGTGGCGCTACGCCGTCCGCGACCGCGGCGCCGAGCTTCCGCGCGACGAGCAGATCCCCAGCGAGTTCGACGGGAACATCACGGTCCCGTTCGCCATCGAGACCGCCGCCTCGGGCGTCGGGCGCCCCTTCACTCCGGACGAGGTGCTGTTCTATCAGCGCGACATCGAGGTGCCGTGGAGTGGCAGGACGGCGCTGAACTTCGAGGCCGTCGATTACGCTTGCGCGGTTTTCGTCGACGGCGTCCTCGCGGCCGAGCATCGGGGCGGGTACCTGCCGTTCACCGTCGACCTTCCCGAGGGAGAGGGCCCGCGCCGCGTCATCGTCGTCGTCCACGACCCGTCGGACTCCGGCAACCAGCAGCACGGCAAGCAGGCCCTCAAGCCGGGCGGCATTTGGTACACGGCCACGTCGGGCATCTGGGGCACGGTGTGGATGGAGCCGCTGCCGGAGAACGCGGTGACGAGGGTGGTCGCGACCACGCCGAGGTCGCGGGATGGGCTGCTGGTGCGGGTGGAGGCGGAGCGGGCCGCGGACGTCGCGGTCGCGGTGAGGCTGCCCGACGGCGGTGTCGCCGAGGCGTCCGGCCACACCGGCGAGGAACTGCGGGTGCCGCTGCCCGACGCGCGGCTGTGGTCGCCGTCGGATCCCTACCTCTACCGGTTGACGGTGCGGGTCGGCGACGACGAGGTGGAATCGTGGGCCGGGGTGCGGACGGTGGAGCTCGGGCCGATTCCGGGGGTCACGGCGGAGCGCCCCGCGGTGCTGCTCAACAGTGAGCCGATTCTGCTGAACACGCCGCTGGATCAGGGTTATTGGCCCGAATCCGGCCTCACGCCGCCCGCCGACGAGGCCATGGAGTACGACTTGGCCACGCTGAAACGGATGGGCTTCAACGGCGCCCGCATGCACATCAAGATCGCATCGCGTCGCTACTACCACCTGGCCGATCAACTCGGGATGCTGATTGTGCAGGACATGGTCTCCGGCGGGACGCCGCGCACGGGCATGGTGGCGTCGGCCGCCGTCCAGTTCTCCGACGCCCACCTCACGGACCGCTCGGATCGCGCCATGAAGGCCGCAGGTCGCGGCGACGACGCCAACCGGCGAGAGTTCCTCGCCGAGTTGGCGGAGATGGTACGGCTGCTGAGCCCGCACCCGTCCGTGGTCGCGTGGGTGCCGTTCAACGAATCGTGGGGGCAGTTCGACGCGCGCGGCGCCGCGACGCTGGTCCGGCGGCTCGATCCGACGCGCCTCATCGATCACGCGTCGGGCTGGTTCGATCAGGGCGACGGCGATTTCCGCTCGCGCCACCGCTACACCTTGGCGCTCAAGCGCCCACCGCGTCGCGACCAGCGCCCCTTCTGGCTCTCCGAGTTCGGCGGCTACAACCTCGCCGTGGAGGGCCACCTCTGGGACGAGAAGGAGCGCTTCGGCTACAAGTTCTTCGACGACGCCAACGCGCTTGCCACGGGCATCGCCGCGTTGTGGCGCGACCAGTTGATCCCGCTCGTCGAGCACGGGCTGCGCGCCGCCGTGTACACCCAGGTCAGCGACGTCGAGATCGAGAACAACGGCCTCATGACCTACGACCGAGCCGTCATCAAGGTGCCGGTGGACCTGATGCGCGATCTCAACGCTGAGCTCTACGCCGCCTTGCGGGCGTTGGGCTCATGAGCGGGGCATCCGGCGTCGGGGCGCTGGACTCGGCTGGGTCGCCGGGTCCGGCGGCGCCGTCGCGGCGGGGGAGCGGCGTTCCGGCGGCGACGTGGGTGGCCATGGTGCTGCTCGGGCTGTCCGGTCAGATCGCGTGGAACATCGAGAACACCTGGCTGAATGCGTACATCTACGACGAGATCACGCCGGATTCGCGCCCGATCGCCGTCATGGTGGCCGTCTCCGCCATCGTCGCCACCGTCACGACGCTGGCGATGGGGTGGTGGTCAGACAAAGTCGGGCGCCGCAAGCCGTTCATCGTCGCGGGCTATGTGCTGTGGGCGGCGTCGGTCGCGGCATTTCCGGCGGCCGCGGAGGTGCGAGCGGTGACGACGGCGGTCGCGCTGATGGTGATCCTCGACGCGGTGATGACGTTCTTCGGGTCGACGGCGAACGACGCGGCGTTCAACGCCTGGGTCACCGACGTGACCACC
>DYZF01000071.1 GCA_020741375.1 Tessaracoccus flavescens | reverse complement strand
GCGACGCCACCCTGCTCGTTCACCAGGGTGTTGCCGCGCAGCGCTCCGGCGAGGTGCCGGCGGATGAGGAAGGCGATTCGCACGAGTTCCGCGTGGTCAAGCAGACGCTGCGCGATGCGCACGGCGTCGTCGACTGGGAGGCGCTGGCCGACTCCATCCAGGGCGTCACCGAGGAGACCACCACCGGCGTCCACCGCCTCTACGAGATGCACCGCGACGGCTCGCTGCTGTTCCCGGCGATCAACGTCAACGATTCGGTCACCAAATCCAAGTTCGACAACAAGTACGGCTGCCGCCACTCGCTGGTTGACGGCATCAACCGCGCCACGGACGTCCTGATCGGCGGCAAGGTTGCAGTGGTGTGCGGCTACGGCGACGTCGGCAAGGGCTGCGCCGAATCGCTGCGCGGCCAGGGTGCCCGCGTCATCGTCACCGAGATCGACCCGATCTGCGCCCTGCAGGCCGCGATGGACGGCTATCAGGTGGCCGCGCTGGATTCGGTGGTGGAGACGGCCGACATCTTCGTGACCGCCACCGGCAACCGCGACGTGATCTCCGCCGAGCAGATGGCTCGCATGAAGCATCAGGCCATCGTCGGCAACATCGGCCACTTCGACAACGAGATCGACATGGCCGGTCTGGAGAAGATCGACGGCGTCGAGAAGATCGAGATCAAGCCGCAGGTGCACGAGTGGCGCTTCGCCGACGGGCACTCGATCCTAGTGCTCAGCGAGGGTCGCCTGCTCAACCTCGGCAACGCGACGGGCCACCCGTCGTTCGTCATGAGCAACTCGTTCACCAACCAGGTGTTGGCCCAGATCGAGCTGTTCACGAAACCGGACGAGTACCCGGTGGGTGTCTACGTGCTGCCGAAGCATTTGGACGAGGAGGTCGCACGCCTGCACCTGGCGTCGTTGGGCGTGGAACTGACCACGTTGACGCAGGCTCAGGCCGATTACATCGGCGTGCCGGTGGAGGGTCCGTTCAAGCCCGACACCTACCGCTACTGAGCGCTACTCGCCGGGGTTGAGGGATTCCCAGATCTCCTTGCACTCCGGGCACACCGGGTACTTCTCGGGGTTCTTGCTGGGCACCCACACCTTGCCGCACAGCGCGACCACGGGGGTGCCGTTGACCATCGCCGCCATCAGCTTGTCCTTGGGGACGTAGTGCGAGAAGCGGTCCTGATCGCCGTCCTCGAACAGCTCAGTCCGCTCGTCAAGAACCGTCTGGGAGCCGGGCGCGAGTTCACTCATGCAGGTGAGTGTAATCCCGGCGTTGGAATGCAGTGACACAATAGGCCGCTGGAGGTGAGCCGGATGCAGCAGCAGAGCGGGCGGGCGATGTTGATCGTCGGCATCATGCTCTCGGTTTTCTCGATCGCGTTCGTCTCCATCGGCTTGGCCACCGCGCTGCCGACGGTGATGACCGACTTCGGCGCCGACCACCTCTACCCGTGGGCCTTCACAACCATGGTCTCGGGCATGCTGCTGTCGACGATCGTGGCCGGCCGCGTCGCCGACGTGCGCGGGCCCGGGCTGCCTATGTTCGCTGGCTTCACCATGTTCATCATCGGCATGCTGCTTGGCTGGCTCGCGCCCAACGTGTGGTTCGTGTTGGCCGCCCGCATCGTCCAAGGCTTGGGCGCCGGCGCGCTCAACCTCACGCTCTCGGTCATCGTCGCCCACGCCTTCCCGCCCGACCAGCGGCCCAAGATCATGGCGCTGGTCTCCTTCTGCTGGCTGCTCCCGGCCTTCGTCGGCCCGCCGTTCGCCGCGTGGCTGACCAGCTTCGATTGGCGCTGGGTCTTCGTGGCGATGCTCCCGCTCGTCATCGTCTCGCTGGTGCTCACCCTGCCCGGCTTGCGCCGCGTCCAAGCCACCTTCGAGCCGGATGCCGACGGCGTCGCCCCGGCTCCCACCGTCCCGACGGCCGCCGTCACGATCGCGCCCGCGCTCATTCTCCTGGCCGGCCAGCAGTTGGGCGTCTGGAGCGTTCTGTCCGCGGTGGCCGGCGTGCTGCTGCTCGCGTGGGGCCTGCGCCACATCCTCGCTCCCGCCGCCCTCGGCGTCGGCCCCGGCATCCCGAGCGTGGTGCTCACCCGCGCGATTCAGGCCGGCTCTTTCTTCGCCGGCGAGACCATCCTGCTGGTGACGCTGCAGAACCTGCGCGGCCTCAGCCCCTTCGACGTGGGCTTGGCGCTCACCGTCGGCTCGGTCGGCTGGAGCTTCGGCTCCTGGCTGCAGGCCCAAGCCTGGGTGCGGATGGGGCGCGACACCTTCATCACCGTCGGGGCGGCGCTGTCGGCCGTCGGCGTCGCCGTCCTGGTGGCGTTCGCGTGGTTCGCATGGATCCCGCTGTGGGTGGGCCTCCTCGGCTGGATCATCAGCGGCGTCGGCATGGGCCTCACCATGCCCAGTTCCGCCGTCGCCGTCATGAGCCTGTCGACGCAGTTCGAGCAGGGGCGCAACCAGTCGTCGATGCAGGTGGCCGAATCGGTCGGCAACTCGGTGATGACCGCGATCGCGGGCGGCCTCTACACGGCTCTGTTGCTCGCCCAGCCGCAGAAGCTGAGCTTCACCGTCGCGCTGGGGGCGATCCTCGTCGGCAGCCTGGTGGCCGTGGCGGTGAGCCGTCGCATCGGCCCGATCGGGCAGGCTCAGCCGGTCAGGACGTAGATCGTCATCCAGATGGTGAGGCCCAGCAGCAAGATGGCCGATCCGGTGACCCACACGTAGAACCACGGCGAGTGCTTCTCCTGGTCCTTCGCCAGTTGATAGCGGCCGGGGCCGATGTAGTTGTCCAGCATCGACACCGGCGTCTCCGAGCGCGGTGGCAGGGAACTGGCGGACGGGCGGGGCAGGCTCGGCGCTGAGGCCGCCGACGTCGGGGTCGCGGCCGTGACGGGCGTCGGGGGAGCGGGCGCGATCACCGTCGTCGGCATCGGCCGCGGCTGGTACTGGTCGCCGCCGGGCAGCTGGTCGGCGAGCCGATCGAAGGCTTCCGCCAGCAGGCCGGCCGTCTGGGGGCGACGGTTCGGGTCTGGGGAGAGCGCCGCCGCGAGCACCTGATCCAACTCGTCGGGGGCGCCGAGCCGGGCGGCGATGGGGGCCGGGCCGACGTCGTGGTT
>DYZF01000070.1 GCA_020741375.1 Tessaracoccus flavescens | reverse complement strand
TTGTGGGCTATCTCTTGCCGGAGCGCTGGCTGGAAAACCCGTGGGTGACCACCTTGTCGCACGGGGTCACCGTCGGGCTCTTGGCTGCGCTGGTGGCGGTGAACACTGTGGTTTCCGGGCAGGAGATCAGTATTGATGCTCGGCTGGTGGCTCTGGGGGCGGCAGCAGTGGCGCTGCTTCTGAGGGCCCCGTATCTGGTGGTGGTGATTGTGGGCGCCGTGGCGGCGGCCCTTGCCCGGCTGGCCGGCTTGGCCTAGGCACGGGCCCACATAGCCCCTGCTGCTCGGGCCTCTCGCCATGACCAGCCGCCACACCCCCGGGCGACCCACCCATAGGCGACCCGCGCCCACCAGAAACCGATCCCGACCCCGTCAGTTCCGTGAACCGTCGCGGCGGAACCACCACCGGCTTCCGCGTGACCTCATCGATGTAGAGACGCCACCTGTCGCGGCCCGTCTCGTAGCGATCTGGCTCCACCAACTTGTGGTGATGCGGGCACAGCAGCGCCAAGTTGTCGAGCGACGTCACCCCACCAGCCCACCACGGCCGAACATGGTGCGCCTCGCACGACGCGTCGGGCTTGTCGCAACCCGGGAAGACGCAGCCACCGTCGCGAAGACTCAGCGTGCGCCTGATTCCCGGCGTGACCAGCCGCTGGGCGCGACCCACGTCCAACACCTCAGATTCAGACCCGAGCACCACCGGCAGCACGTCGGCGTCGCAAGCGAGGCGACGCAGCGCGCCCGCCGGCACCTCGGCACCGGACGGAAGCACGCCCGCAGCCTCAACACGATCACGCAGCGAGGATTCCGAGATGGTGACAACCACCCGTGGCCGGTCCCCCACCGTCGACGGCGCCCCGCGGTGGCTCTCCACCAACTCCACCAGCGCGTCGGCCTGACGCTGCTCTGGCGTGCGATCGAGATCCGCTACGCGAGCATCCCGAATCGCTTGAGGGCCGGGCCGCACACTGCGGACGCCGTCTTGCCGCCGTCGGGCAGCCCGGCGATCCGATTCCACGTACGCCTCAACCATCCGCACCAGCGGCGCTGCCTCCAGCTCCGGAAGCGAGCCGCGGAACCAGACGGAGCCGTCGCCATCGTCGCCCCACTTGAAAGAGCGCTTCCGGATGGCGCGCTCACGCTGGGCCGCCAGGCTGGCCGCGCGATCCTCCGGGCTGGGCACCAACTCCGGCGCGACCTCGGCCAGCACCAGCGGCGCCAACGCTGCCAGCTTCTGCGGGGTGACCCCGTCGGCCTTCTCCACAAAGATTTCTTCGGCCCGCTGCTTGGCCGCCGTGGGCAACTCGGCGGGCAACTGGGCCATGCCCTTGGCGATGGCCGCCGCGTGCCGTGTGGAGATCAGGCCTTCCAACGCAGCGTCCCTGGCCGCCGCATGCCGCGACACCTCACTGGCGAGGAACACCTGACCCGCGGCCTCGCGAGCGTCTCGCCCCTCCGTCGCCGCCAACAGCGACGTGACTGGAGTACCCGCGGACGCCAACGACGCCTGCGATTCCGTGACCTCCGCCGTGAGCACGCACGCCAGCGCGTCCACCCGATCCCGGAGCCGGCGGGCCTCGTTCATCAACTCCACCCGCTCCCGCGCGGATAGACCGACCCGATCCCCCGAGGGAATGGACGACAGCGCAGCAGCGACGGCTGCCAAGGCCTGCCGTGTGGTGCGCGTCGTCTGGAACATGTCTTCATCATAATCGAACGTTTGTTCCAATACAAGGGCTTCTCCCAAAAAGAAGATCGCGATGATGCCGCGGGCCCAAGGCCATCGGCGAGACCCGCGGCATCGTGAAGGCCGTTGTGGATGCGGAGTCGGACGAGATCCTCGGCTTCGCCCATCACGGCATGTAATCTCTGGCCCATGGACGAGCTGACGCTTCCGGCTGAAATCGAGCGTGCACCCAAGTCGGTGAAGCGGCTCGCACATGCACTCGCCACCCGGGGATGGCCGTTGAAGCCACAGCCTCTGCCGAAGAAGGCCCCGCGCGAACAGCGCGTCCTCTGGGCCGAGACGCCCATCGGCCACATCCGAGTCTGGTACAGCCACATGATGTGGGGCGCAGACCTGTTGCCCATCGGTGCCCGCGACTGGGTGGACGAGGGCGTCTGGGAAGCGTGTCACTCGGGCACACCGTTGCCTTGGCCCAAGCCGCCGATCGACGAGCAGGTAGCGTGGCTCGAGAAAATGGTGGCGTCGAGGCCGATTCCGTCAGTGGATGCTGTCTGCCTCGCTGGTTTCGCCGCTGAGCGGAACAGCCAGTCCATACCGCTCAGGGGGAGGCGCCTCGCTGCCCTGCTGGCGATCGTCGGGGTGAGCATCGTCGCGATCATTGTCTTGAGCATGTTGATGGACAAGCCCACCTTCCTCGCTTCAATGGTTCCGCTCCTCATGTCCGTCGCCGTTGGCGTCGCGATGCCGTACTCCCATCGCTTCCACCAAGTACGCAGGGAGCGTCGCGCCGCCCGCCGCCTCGAATCCTCAAACGGCGTCCGTGAACTGGGCTCGTGAGCGACCTCTTCTCCCCCTTCACCCTCCGCGGCACCGCGTTCCGCAACCGCGCGTTCGTCGCGCCCTTGTGCCAGTACGCCGTCGATCTCCGCGACGGGATGCCCAACATGTGGCACACGGTGCATCTCGGCTCGTTCGCGACCGGTGGGTGGGGGCTGATCATGACGGAGGCGACCGCCGTCGTCCCAGAAGGTCGGATTTCGCCGGAGGACACCGGCATCTGGAACGACGACCACACCGCCGCTTGGCGCACCATCACCGACTTCGCCCACTCGCTGGGCGCCCGCATGGGGATCCAGTTGGCGCACGCGGGGCGCAAGGGGTCGACGTGGAAGGAGTGGTCGACGGAGGAACGCTCCGGCACGCAGCCCGAGAAGGCTGGCGGGTGGACCCCTGTGGCACCGTCGGCGACCGCCTACCCAGGCTTCGACGAACCTGCCGCCCTTGATCTCGACGGCGTCCGCGGCGTGCGCGACGCCTTCATCCAGGCCGCGGTTCGTGCGGAGGCCGCCGGCTTCGACGTCGTCGAGATCCACGCCGCCCACGGTTACCTGATCCACCAATTCCTCTCGCCGCTCAGCAACCAGCGCACGGATGAGTACGGCGGCAGCTTCGACAACCGGATCCGGCTCCTCCTCGAGATCGTCGACGGCGTCCGCTCAGTGTGGTCGGACCACAAGCCCCTCTTCGTCCGCGTCTCCGCGACCGACTACCTCGACGGCGGCTGGGATCTGGAGCAAACAGTCGAGCTGGCGAAGGAGCTCAGGGTGCGCGGGGTCGATCTGATCGATGTCTCCTCCGGCGGGCTGCTGCCCGCGTCGATGACCGTGGGTCCGCGCTATCAGGTGCCGTTCGCCACCGCGATCCGGCGGGAGGCGGGGATCGCGACGGGCGCCGTCGGCCTGATCACCGACCCCGGCGACGCGCAGGAGATCATCTCCACCGAACTCGCGGACGTGGTATTCCTCGGCCGCGAGGCGATGCGGGATCCGCACTGGCCGCAACGGGCGGCGCGGGCGCTCGGGTCCGCGGAGTACCCGTCGCTGTTCTGCACGCCTCACGAGCGGGCGCAGCTGAAATAGCCAACCAGCGCGTACGCGAAGGCCATGCCTCACTGGTCGCGGATCAGCACCTACGACAAGCCCGACGCGGCGATCACCGTCGACGCGACCCCTGGCGACGGCTCCATCACGGTGGCCTACGACGTGACGGTCACGGACCGGTCGCCATGGCGCATGGACGACGGCAGCGTTCTTCCGGGCGGCGGAGCCGTGGGCAGCACGACGGTGTACATCGCGGCGCTGTGATGAACGGCTCGGACACAGGCCCCATCGAATGCGACGCCGACGGCCAGCCCGTCCTCGGGCAGGAGGCCTTCAGCAATCCGGGCGACACCTTCCACGTGGACCCCGGCGAACACACCGTGACCGTTGACGCCTTCGTCTGCATGGCTCAGGGCGCGAAGACGTTCACCAGCGATCCGGTGACGGTCACCGTCGGATAACTCACACGCAAGGACTGCGTCGGGCCTCAGGCTCGGCGCAGTTCTGACGTGAGGTGGCGTCCGAGGTCGCGGCCGACGGCGGCCATGTCGAACGACGTGTGGAGCGAATCGCCCTCGAGCCGGTAGACGCGACGGGTGGCGTCGACGGTCTTGGCCGTGGACGTGTTGGTGGTGCGGCCATCCAGGGTGATGGTGAGCACGCCGTTGTCGACGGTGAACGTCCCTTCGAGCGACTCGGTCTGGCCGGTGGGCTGGGCGAGGGTGAACTCGATGTGACCGTCGGCGCCGGGGCGGAGGTAGCCGGTTTCGGTGTGCATGGGGCGGCCGTCGTCGAGGGCGAAGGTCTTCTGGACGTAGTGGATGAAGGGCTTGCCGACGTCGGTGAAGGTCACCTCTTCGCGGTAGCCGAAGGTGGAGATGGTGGGGTACTCCCCGCGGCCTTCGCCGGTGAAGGTGCCGAGGAGGGGTTGCACTGATTCAACGTTGGGATGCACAGGATTATCCTACGACTTATCCACAGCCTTATCCCCAATGGGGATAAGTTACGCCTGTGTAATTCCGTCTGTGTAATGGCCACGCGGGGCTGGCTGTCGATGTCGAGCCGCGCTCTACTTTGAATTTTTGCCCTCCTATTCTGAATAGGGTTCAAACCAGAGTGTCGCCGAGCGATCACGGTGACCCTAGGGATGCTGTCGTCATGGCGATCTGCGAGTCGAGAGTCATACGATGAGCCCCCGGCGTCGTCCGCTGCAGGCCCGGCGTCGGTGGCGAGCGCAGAAGGCTGCCCGTGAGCGCCGTCTCCGGAGCGCCACCGAGTTGGCGGGGGTGTTGGTGACCAACGGCAGCTGCGCATTTCCGGGCTCGGGCTGGGACGCCGCTGAGACCGGCCACGCTGCTGCCACCAGCAATCTCGCTGCTGCGGCTGCTGCCGCGCCTGCGCTGCAGTTGTGTGCCGCGTGCCCGGTTGTTGAGGAGTGCCGGGAATGGGCAACTGTCGATCGCTATACCGGCTTGGCGGCCGGGAGTTCGTGGGTGCGGGGCACGGAGTATGACGCGGGCACGACGCGGAACAATTCCCGGCCGAGGGAACTGCTGGCCAGCTAGGCGGAGCGCCGGCGGTACCAGGCTCGTGCGGCCAACGCGTCGGCTGCGTCAATGATCGGTCGGCTGTGCAGCTTGCTGCGCAGGGCATCCCAGAGGTAGGGCACGTTCTGTTGCGCGCACCACGCCGCCAGGACATCCATCGTCTTCTCGGGCGTGGGTGCGGTCGCCAATGGCGCCGCTGCTTCCAAGACGCTGGCCCGCTGGCGGGCATCTGCGGTGGACAAGACGGTTGCGCGGACTCGGCG
>DYZF01000069.1 GCA_020741375.1 Tessaracoccus flavescens | reverse complement strand
CTCGGACTGTCCGGGCAGATCGCGTGGAACATCGAGAACACCTGGCTGAATGCGTACATCTACGACGAGATCACGCCGGATTCGCGCCCGATCGCCGTCATGGTGGCCGTCTCCGCCATCATCGCCACCGTCACGACGCTGGCGATGGGGTGGTGGTCAGACAGAGTCGGGCGCCGCAAGCCCTTCATCGTCGCTGGCTATGTGCTGTGGGCGGCGTCGGTCGCGGCATTTCCGGCGGCCGCGGAGGTGCGGGCGGTGACGACGGCGGTCGCGCTGATGGTGATCCTCGACGCGGTGATGACGTTCTTCGGGTCGACGGCGAACGACGCGGCGTTCAACGCCTGGGTCACCGACGTGACCACCGAGCGCAACCGCGGCACCGTCGACGGAGTGCTGCAGGCGTTGCCCGTGGTCGCGGTGATGATCGGCATGGGCGCCTCGGGTCTGTTGATCGAGACGTTCGGCTACACCACGTTCTTCCTCGTGCTGGCGGGCGTCGTGCTGGTGATGGGGCTGATCGGCGGCGCGTTGGTCCGTGAGGCGCATCGCGACCCCGTCCGGCCGACTGCCCAGCCCGCCCCGCGCGACCGCGGCACCCCAGACCTCTACCTCGTCTTCGCCGCCATGGCGCTGTGGGGGATCGGCTCCCAGATCACGACCCCCTACGAAGTGATCTACCTCAACCACACCCTCGGGATCGACAAGCCGACGGTGGGCATCATCACCGCGATGGTGGCGCCCGTTCTGCTGCTGTTCGCCATTCCTGTGGGCAAGCTCACCGATCGCGGCCACGGCTTCACCGTCCTCGCCGACGGATTCGTCCTCTCCGCCATCGGCCATCTCGGGTTCGGCGAGTCGACGACGGTGCTGACGCTGACGGCGTTCGCCGTCGTGAAGTCGGTGGGATTCCTCATGATGATCGTGCTGATGGCTTGGCACCGGCACCTCCTGCCCGTCGGCGCCCGGGGCGCGTTCCAAGGCGTGCGACTGATCTTCATGGTGCTGATCCCGATGCTGATCGGGCCGGGGATCGGCTCGCTGTTGATTCGCGCAACCGGCGAACCGGCCGTCGTGGACGGCCAAGCCGGGCACTTGCCGCCGTCGGAGATCTACCTCGCGGGCGCGACCGTGGTGCTGCTGGCGATCGTCCCGGTGGTGCTGTTGCGACGCCGTCGCGGCGGCATCCCGCCGGGACTACCTCCGGCCGGAGCCGTGCAACAAGAAGCAACAGCAGCACCGGAATAGTTTAATTCTCAACTATGTTGTATGCTGGTGACAACAACCTTGGAGGACACCATGCAGTTCGGCATCTTCACGATCGGCGACGTAACCACCGATCCCACCACCGGCCACACCCCGTCGGAGAATGAGCGGATCAAGGCCACCGTCGAGATCGCGATGAAGGCTGAGGAGGTTGGCCTCGACGTCTTCGCCACCGGCGAGCACCACAACCCGCCGTTCATCGCACCGGCGAACCCGCCGATCCTCATGGCGTACCTCGCGGCGAAGACCAAGAACATCCTGCTCTCCACCGCCACGACGCTGATCACCACCAACGATCCCGTGCGCATCGCCGAGGACTACGCCTACGCGCAGCACCTGGCTGAGGGCCGCCTCGACCTCATGATGGGCCGCGGCAACACCGGCCCCGTCTACCCCTGGTTCGGCCGCGACATCCGCGACGGCATCAGCCTCGCCGTCGAAAACTACGCTCTGCTGCACGCGCTGTGGCGCGAGGAAGTGGTCAACTTCGAGGGCAAGCACCGCACTCCGCTGCACGGCTTCACCTCCACGCCGCGCCCGCTCGACGGCGTCGCTCCGTTCGTGTGGCACGGATCGATCCGCTCGCCCGAGATCGCCGAGCAGGCCGCCTACTACGGTGACGGCTTCTTCCACAACAACATCTTCTGGCCGTCGTCGCACACGCGCCGCATGGTCGACCTCTACCGCAAGCGCTACGAGCACTACGGCCACGGCAAGTACGATCAGGCGATCGTCGGCCTCGGCGGCCAGGTGTTCATGGCGAAGAACTCGCAGGACGCCGTCAAGCAGTTCCGCCCCTACTTCGACAACGCCCCGGTCTACGGCGGCGGCCCGTCGCTGGAGGATTTCACCCGCGAAACCCCGCTGACCGTCGGTTCGCCGCAGCAGGTCATCGAGCGCGTGCTCGGCTTCCGTGATTACGTCGGCGACTACCAGCGCCAGCTGTTCCTCATGGACCACGCCGGCTTGCCGCTGAAGACGGTCCTGGAGCAGCTCGACATGCTGGGCGAGGAAGTTGTTCCGGTCCTCCGCAAGGAGTTCGCCGCGCTGAAGCCCGCCCACGTTCCCGACGCCCCCACGCACGCCTCGCTCGTCGAGGCTGCCGGTGGCCCGAAGCAGCATGAGGAGCCCACCGCCCCGCAGGTGGACAAGTGGACCGGCACTCGCGCCGAGGACGACAACAAGCTGGGCTGACGCGGCCTAGGAGGAATGAGCAATTGGATAGGTTCGACGGCGCGACACGCCGTCGGAACCTCTCAAGAGGGCATCGAACCCATCTAATTGCTCAATCCCTCTCGCCCTCACACTTCCAAGCCCGACTCTTCAAGGAGAAGAATCAATGGCACGCATCGTCGTGATTTCCGGCGGCCTCGGCTCGCCGTCCAGCACCCGAGTTCTGTCCGACGACGTCGTCGCCCGCCTGCGCGAATCGCTCGCGATGGAGGGTCAAGACCTCAACGTCACCGTCGCGGAACTACGCGAACTGGCGCACCCCATCGTCGACGCGATGCTGACGGGTTTCCCCACCGGTGAGCTCGCGGGCGTCGTCGACGCCGTCGCCCAGGCCGACGCGCTCGTCGTCGTCAGCCCCACCTTCTCGGCATCGATGAGTGGCCTGTTCAAGAGCTTCTTCGACATCCTCGAGCCCGACACCATCAAGGGCAAGCCGGTGCTCATGGCCGCCACCGGTGGCACCGAGCGTCACTCGCTGATGCTCGAGTTCGCCATGCGACCTCTCTTCAGCTACCTCGGCGCGCTGCCTGTGCGCACGGCAATCTTCGCCGCGACCTCCGACTTCGGCGGTCCCGGCGCTGGCTCGCTGGGCCGACGCGTCGCCGCCGGCGCGGACGAGCTTGCGCGCGCGATCGTCGGGAGCACCAAGCAGGTGGAGCAGGACGACTTCGTCGACTTCGCCACCTTGCTCAACCGCTGAGCCCGAACCCAGCGGAGCCTAGGCCCCGCTGAGGTTTGAGCAGTTCCTGCGCCTCAAACCCGATTTTCGCCATGGAATGGCGAATTCGCGAGTCGAGTTGCAGAAACTGCTCAAACCCCAACCCGCTTATTCACGGCTCAGCTGTTAGACCAGCCCGGCGAACAGGTCGTTCGCGGGGCCATCCGACGGCGGGAACGGCGTGCCGCCGCCCAGCAGGTACGCCTCTCCCGAGCCGGGGAGCTCCTGCATGATCGAGTAGAACTGCCAGAACGGGTGGTTCGGATCCACCTGGCTGCGGTGGCTGCCCAGCGCCGCGCGGCACTTCTCCAACCACGGCGCCGTCTCGATGACCGCGACGATGTGCGATTCCTCAGGCCCAAAGTGCTGCGGATCATCCGTGTTCTCCGACTCCGGCCACAGCTCCAGCCCGCGCTCCTTCGCGATCGCGTACGCCTCGGCCCAACGGCCCGAGTTGTGCGTGTTCCACAGCACCCGCTGCACCATCCACGGCTCGCCCAGATCAGGGCGGTGGGCCGGCGAGCTGGCCAGCATCACGGCATACATCAGCACCCGGTGCGCCTGAATGTGGTCTGGGTGGCCGTAGTTGCCGAACGGGTCGTACGTCGTCGCGACCTGCGGGCGCCGGCTCCGGATAATCTCCACCAGATGGTTGGCGGCCTCGAGGAGGTCTGCCTTCCAGAAGGCGTTGTCCGGCATCTCCTCCGGGACGACGGCGCCCCGTCCGCCTTCGGCGTTGGCCATGCCGGTGTCGTGGTAGGCGCCGGCTCCGCCCAGGAAGACGTGGTCGGTGACGCCGATCGTCGCCAGCGCCTCCTCGATCTCAGTCTTGCGGTGCGCGCCAAGCTCGGCGGGGGTGAAGTGCTGCCACTCGGGCAGCATGATCTCGCCCAGCTCGCCCAAGGTGCAGGTGACCAGCGTCACCTGGGCGCCTTCGGCGAGGTAGTGCGACATCGTCGCCACCGACTGGCTCGACTCATCGTCGGGGTGGGCGTGAACGAGAAGCAGGCGACGGTTGTTCATTCAGCCAATCCTACCAAGTAGTTTCGAGTTCAACCATTTCAGCGGCTCAGCCCAAGCTGAGGAGCGGCCGCAGTTCGTCCAAGGTTGTCACGGAGTGCTCGGCCGGATCATCCACCGGCGCCTCGGGGGATTCGAGCGTTGCGGCCGCGACCCCGGCTGCCATGGCCGCGATGGCATCGATCGGGCGGTCGCCGACGGCGAGGCATTCGTCCGGGTTGAGGCCATGGCGGTGCAGCATCTCGACGTACATCGCCGGATCTGGCTTGCGCGGGAAGCCGTCGCCGGTGGAGATGAGGTCGTCCACCGTCAGATCGAGGCCGTCGAGGAGGGTGAGCGCGGAACCGCGGTCGCGGTGGGTGACCACGAGGTTCAGGCCGCCGGCCTCGGTGATGTCGCGCAGCAGCTCGCGGGCCCCGGCCACCGACGGCGGCGGGTTGCGCTCCCACACTTCCTTCAGCGTCTCGTTCGCTTCCTCGAACTCGGCCTCGTCGATGGCGAACCGCGCAGCCAACTCCGAGATGGCCCGGCCCGTCGACACGCGCGTCAGCTTGGCCACCTCGCTGAGTTCGATGCCGCTTCCGTGGGATGCGACGACGCTCGCGAGCGCGGCGTCGAGCGCCGGGTAGGTGTCCACCAAGGTGCCGCCGAGATCCCAGAACACGTGTCGGTACATGGGCAAGAGTCTAGGGGCGGCATGTATCGCCTAGTGATCCCGCGGCTGAAGTTGGGCCGACCTGCATCCGGAGGCCCCGTAGGGTGGACGACGTCGACCAGCCATGAGCAGAGGAGCACGCGTGAAGCACATCGCAGCCGGGGCCCTGAGCCTCCTCATGCTGGCCGCCTGCTCCGGTGGTGAGGAGCCGACGTCCAGCAACACGTCCGTCGCGGAGACCACCACCGCAGCCGCGCCCACGCCCGAGCCGAGCGGGTCCGAGGAAGTGATCGTCGTCGACGACGCCCCAGTTTCCGCCACCGAGGCCAGCGAGCCTGCCGACCCGACGGCGCAGGAGCCGATCCCGGACGCCGCGCTCGTCGAGGATCTCGAGTGCAAGGACATCAGCCGCGCCGTCCGCCGCAGCCACGAGGCCACGTGGGGGCCGGTGGATTGGCAGAAGGCCGTCCAAGTGCCCGTCGGTGAAGGACTGACGGCGGGCATCGAGTGGGTAGTGGTGGTCGCCAGCCCCGACGGCACCTCCGGCCGGGCGCGCCTCACCAACGCGGGCAGCGTCGATGCCAAGGCCGCCGACTGGCTGCCGGCCTCCGAGTGGGAATCCTCAGCCGGCAACGGGTACTGGAAGTTCTTCCCCACCGTGAAGTGGGACGCCACGGGCCACAAGCGCCTCAACGCAGCCGTCGCGAAGGGCTACGAATGCCTGGAGATGACGTACCCGGACGCCAAGCCCGAGGCGTAGCCGTCGCGGGTCTATAGTGCGGCCGTGACCGACATCGATCCCCGCCAAGCCGCCGCGCTGAAGCGCACCGTCCTCATCGTCGCGCTGCTCAACTTCGGCTACTTCTTCATCGAGGCCGCAGTCGCGTGGGTGATCGGCTCGGTGTCACTGTTCGCCGACTCCGTGGACTTCCTCGAAGACACCGCGGTCAACCTGCTCATCTTCGTGGCGCTCGGCTGGCCCCTCGCTCACCGCGCCAAGGCGGGCAAGGTGATGGCGCTCATCATCCTCGTGCCGGCCGCAGCCGCGCTCTGGCAGGCGATCGCGAAGTTCTCCCACCCCGACGCCCCGGACCCGCTCTCACTGATCCTCACCGCGGGCGGCGCCGTCGTCGTCAACACCATCTGCTCTCTGCTGCTGCTCCGACACCGCGACCACGGCGGCTCGATGACCAAGGCTGCCTGGCTCGCAGCCCGCAACGACGTCATCATCAACATCGGGATCATCATCGTCGGCATCATCACGCTCACCGTGGTGAAGAACGGCTGGCCCGACATCATCCTCGGCCTGTTCATCGTCGCCCTCAACGTGCGTGCCGCCAAGGAGGTGTGGGAGGTGGCCGAGGAAGAGAACCTCGCCGCCAAGGCCATCGCCGGCGAAGTGGACGACGACTAGGCCTCCCAGTCGGCCAACTCGGCCTCGACGGCGAGCACGGGATGCATGGCTCGATCTTCCCACTCTTCGGGCGCCTGAACCCGTCCGGGAAAGGGTGGTCCACGGTGCCAGAATCGGGTCTGACCAACCGGTTCTGACTAGGGGAAATGCAGGATTCAAGTAGTTTCGTGGGAAAATTAGTCACGTGACAGACGTCATTGCACTTAACGAAAACGACTGGGAGAGCGCCGATTGGGCGCTCGGATCCCACCCCTCCGCCGACGGTGTGACCTTCGGCGTATATGCCCCTGCCGCCACCCGCATCCAGCTGGAGATCTACCCCGAGGCCCTCGGCGCGACCGCCAGCCACATCTTCCAACTCGCCAAGGGCGAGGACGGAATCTGGCGCGGCAAGATCCAAGGCCTGCAGCTCGGTGCCCTCTACGGCTTCCGCGCGTGGGGCCGCAACTGGGGCTTCGACCCGACGTGGACCCCCGGCTCCAGCGCGGGCTACGTCGCCGATCTGGACGAGTTCGGCAACCGATTCAACCCCAACAAGGTGCTCTTCGATCCCTACGCCAAGGAGATCACGCACAACGTCTACACCGATCAGCTCGCTGAGTTCGGCG
Source organism: Tessaracoccus flavescens (assembly GCA_020741375.1). Classification (GTDB taxonomy): domain Bacteria; phylum Actinomycetota; class Actinomycetes; order Propionibacteriales; family Propionibacteriaceae; genus Arachnia; species Arachnia flavescens_A. The sequence goes on along the minus strand of DYZF01000069.1, from coordinate 2,409 downwards.
TCAACGACGGGGTCTTCGGCACCGGCGGCGACATCGTCGACGGCGTCGCCCGCCGCCTGATCGACACCGCCAAGTATGCGCCCAAGGGCATCGTCATCGCCGAGTACACCGAGGTGATCCGCAAGCCCAAGCTGCCCGCGGAGAAGGCCGTCATTTACGAGGTCCAGATCGAGCAGCTCACCGGCCACCCGTCGGCTGCCAAGATCGGCGACCTGCTCGCGAACGAGCCCGGCTTCGAGGCCGTCGTCAACATCCCCGAGGAGTACCGCGGCACCTACAAGGGCGCCGGGATGATGGCGCCCTATCTCAAGGCCATCGGCATGACCACCGTCGAGCTGCTCCCGATCCACGAGACCAACGCGTCGGAATCCGCCAAGGAGTTCAAGACCAACGCCTGGGGCTACATGACCCTGTCGTTCTTCGCGCCCAACCGTCAGTACTCCTACGACAAGTCCTGGGGTGGCCCGACCCGCGAGTTCAAGGAGATGGTCTCCGCCTTCCACGAGGTGGGCATGGAGGTGTACCTCGACGTCGTCTACAACCACACCGCTGAGGGCGGCAACTGGGGCGGCGACGTCAACACCACCGGCTTCACCAGCCTGGGCGGTTTCGCGACCGCGGAGTACTACCAGATGACGCCCGGCCACATCCTGGTCGACGGCGCCACCGGCACGTCGAACCAGCTCAACTACTCCTCCGAGGCCGCGATCACGCTGGTGCTGGATTCGCTGCGCTACTGGACCCGCGACATGCAGGTGGACGGTTTCCGCTTCGATCTCGCCACCGTGCTGGGCCGCAAGCCCGCCGAGGCCGCGCCGGACGACTGGGGCAAGCAGAAGCGCTTCTTCACCGACCACAAGCTGCTCACGAAGATCGCATCCTTCGCCGAGAAGGAAAGCATCGAGGTGATCGCCGAGGCGTGGGACCTGTGGGGCTATGAAGTGGGCAACTTCCCGCGCGGCTGGGGCGAGTGGAACGGTCGCTACCGCGACGCGATCCGCCGGTTCTCGAAGGGCGACGGCAACACCGTCGATTTCCTCGACATGATGAACGGCGATTACCACCACTTCCACGATTCCGGTGGCGCGCAGAAGACCATCAACTTCGTCGATGCACACGACGGCTTCAATATGGCCGACCTCGTCAGCTACCAGAACAAGGTCAACGACCAGCCCTACCCGTTCGGCCCGTCCGACGGTGGATCCGACAACAACCTGTCGTGGGATTCGGGCGGCTCGCAGCCGCTGCGTCGCCAACGTCTGCGCAACCTGTGGACGCTGCTGTTCTTCTCCCGCGGCGTGCCTATGGTGGTGGCGGGCGACGAGTTCGGCCGCACCCAGAACGGGAACAACAACCCGTGGGCGCTGGATTCGGTGGCCATGCGCAACAACTACGCGATGATCCCCACCAACGCGCCGCAGTCGGTGCCGGTGGCCGAGGGCATCGACGTGCCGTACCACGACAACCTCGGCGAGTTCGACACCGGCAACCGCCGCGTCAACGGCCTGTTCCGGTTCACGACCTTTCTGGCGAACCTGCGGCAGCGGCACGAATCGCTGCAGCAGAAGAGCTGGGGCGACATGATCCCCGACAACAAGGACGTCAGCTACCTGTACCACACGCCGTCGGGAGACGCGTTCCCCGTGGAGGGCGACCGCGCGGTCGCGATCTACATCAACACGCCCGGCGACAACTTCTGGCTGATGGTCAACATGACCGACGATCCGGTGGAGTTCACCGTCAAGCCCGCTGACGAGGGCAACGTGTGGCGACGACTCGTCGACACGGCCACCTGGGCCGAGCCCGCGTTCAACTTCTGGAACGAGGGCGAGGGGATGATCGTCGAATCACCAGCCACCGTCGCGCCATGGTCGATCGTCGTGTGGCACGAGTCGGCGGCGCCGGACGGGTCGCGCACGATCCCGGTCTGGAAGGACTGAATCTGGGAATATTGCCGCTCGATCGCCCACACGGCGCTTTTCGAGGTGAGAGACCCCGTCGAGCGGCAATAATCCCAGACTTTCCTTGGAGCCTCAGTCCGTAGGCGACCACCCGTGCGGCATCATCACGCGCAACCCGCCGGCCTCGATGCTCACCTTGACCGACGAGATCTCGCCGAAGTGGTCGCCGTCGAGCTCCATCTCCTCCGGCTTGCCGAAGCGGATCTCGATCTCGCGGCACTGCTGGTAGTTCAGTTCGCGTGACTTGTCCCGGCGCTTGCGCACGCCCTCGTCCTTCGTGCGGCGCAGCAGCCAGTTGTCCACCAGCACCTTCCACGCCACCCGCGGCCATCCGAGCAGTCCCTGGGGCCGCACCGCGACCACGTCCAGCACACCGTCGTCGACGGCGGCGTCGGGCAGCAACAAGACGTTCGGTCCGATCGAGCCGCAGTTGCCCACCAGTACCGTG
>DYZF01000068.1 GCA_020741375.1 Tessaracoccus flavescens | reverse complement strand
AGATCGAGACCGCACAGGACCTCCTGCAAGCCAAGGCCGCCGTGATCGGGGCGAAGCGAGCCGCCGTCGAGGCCGGCATCGATCTGCCGATCCTGGTCAACGTCACGGTGGAGACCACCGGCACGATGCTGCTGGGCTCCGAGATCGGCGCCGCGCTGACCTCGCTGCAGGCGCTCGGCGTCGATTGCATCGGCCTCAACTGCGCCACGGGGCCGGCCGAGATGAGCGAGCATCTGCGCTACCTGTCTCGGCGCGCCGGCATCGCGATCGGCGCCATGCCCAACGCCGGACTGCCTGAGCTGACCGCCGACGGTGCCCGCTACCCACTGGGCCCCGAAGGGTTGGCACAGTCTTTGGGCTCGTACGTGGAGGAGTACGGCCTGGCCGTCATCGGCGGCTGCTGCGGCACGACGCCCGAGCACATCCGCCTGCTCGCCGATCAGTACGGCGGCCGCGACGTCGTCGCCCGGCAAGCCGACGATGAGCGCGGTGCCTCCAGCCTCTACATCGAGGTGCCCTTCGAGCAGGACCTCAGCTACCTCAACATCGGCGAGCGCACGAACGCCAACGGCTCCAAGGCGTTCCGTGAGGCGATGCTCGCGGAGAACTGGGACGAGTGCGTCGACATCGCCAAGGCGCAGGCCCGCGACGGCGCGCACGTGCTGGATCTGTGCGTCGATTACGTCGGCCGCGACGGCGCAGCGGACATGTCGGAGCTGGCATTCCGGCTGTCGACGTCCGTCACGCTGCCGATCGTGCTGGACTCCACGGAGCCACAGGTGCTCCAGGCGGGTCTGGAGCGTCTGGCCGGGCGCTGCGTCATCAACTCCGTCAACTACGAAGACGGTGACGGCCCCGAATCGCGCTTCGGGCGCATCATGCCGATGGTCAAGGAGCACGGCGCCGCCGTCGTCGCCCTCACCATCGACGAGGAGGGTCAGGCTCGGACCGCCGAGTGGAAGGTGCGGGTTGCTTCCCGCCTCATCGACGATCTGGTTGGCAACTGGGACATGAACGTCGGCGACATCCTCGTCGACTGCCTCACCTTCCCGATCGCCACCGGCCAGGAGGAGACCCGTCGCGACGGCATCGAGACCATCAACGCCATCCGCGAACTCAAGCGCCGCTACCCGGGCGTGCGCACCACCCTCGGCGTGAGTAACGTCTCGTTCGGCCTCAACCCGGCCGCCCGCATCGTGCTGAACTCAGTGTTCCTGCACGAATGCGTCGAGGCCGGCCTGGATTCGGCGATCGTCCACAGCGCCAAGATCCTGCCCATGGATCGGATCCCCGACGAGCAGAAGCAGGTGGCGTTGGATCTGGTCTACGACCGACGCCGCGACGGCTACGACCCGCTCGCGAAGTTCCTCCAGCTCTTCGAGGGCGTCACCGCCGCGTCCGCTCGTGCATCGCGGGCCGCCGAGCTCGCGGCCCTGCCGCTGTCGGAGCGCTTGGGCCGCCGCATCATCGACGGCGAGGCCAAGGGTCTGGAGGCGGACCTCGACGAAGCACTGGCCGCCAAGCCGGCGCTGGACATCATCAACGACGACCTCCTCGCGGGCATGAAGACGGTTGGTGAGCTCTTCGGTTCTGGCCAGATGCAGCTGCCGTTCGTCCTGCAGTCCGCCGAAGTGATGAAGACGGCCGTCGCCTATCTCGAGCCCCACATGGAGAAGACCGAATCCTCCACCGGCAAGGGCACTTTGGTGCTGGCCACCGTCCGCGGCGACGTGCACGACATCGGCAAGAACCTCGTGGACATCATCGTCAGCAACAACGGCTACACCGTCATCAACATCGGGATCAAGCAGCCGATCCAAGCCATCGTCGACGCTGCCGAGCAGCACGGTGCAGACGCCATCGGCATGTCCGGGCTGCTCGTGAAGTCGACGCTGGTGATGAAGGACAACCTCGTCGAACTGAACCGGCTGGGGCTGGGGGAGAAGTACCCCGTGCTCCTCGGTGGGGCCGCCCTGACCCGCACCTTCGTCGAGCACGACCTCAACGACATCTTCGACGGGGAGGTGCGCTACGCCAAGGACGCCTTCGAGGGCCTCGCGCTGATGGACGCGGTCATGGCCGTGAAGAACGGCGTCCCAGGCGCGACGCTTCCCGAACCCAAGCAGCGACGATTCGCGAAGACCGCCGTCGACGAGGCGCCGGACGAGCCCGGGCTCCGTTCCGACGTGTCCCGCGACCACGACGTGCCCAGCCCTCCGTTCTGGGGTACCCGCGTCGTGAAGGGCATTCCGCTGGCCGAGGTCGCGGCGTGGCTAGACCACCGCGCCACCTTCGTCGGTCAGTGGGGCTTGAAGCCGCTGAAGGATGGCCCGTCGTACGATGAGCTCATCGCCACCGAAGCGATGCCGCGACTGCGGATGTGGATGGATCGGATCAAGACGGAGAACCTCGCCAATTTCGCCGTCGTGTACGGCTACTTCCCGGTGCATTCCTCCGGCAACACCCTCATCGTCGGCGATCCCGAGGATCCCTCCCGTGAGCTGACGAGGTTCGAGTTCCCGCGGCAGCGACGCGGTCGCCGTCTGTGCCTGGCCGACTTCTTCCGTGACGAAGCCGAAGCCGCCAAGCTCGGCCCCGATGTGCTCGCCATGCAGTTGGTCACGATGGGCAGCGAAGTGGCCAAGGGCACACAGAAGCTGTTCGAGGCCAACTCGTACCGCGACTACCTCGAGTTGCACGGCCTGTCGGTGCAGCTGACCGAGGCGCTGGCCGAGCACTGGCACAGCCGTGTCCGAGACGAACTGGGCTTGGAACGCACCGGCGCGAGCATCGACGAGCAGATCCGCGATCAGGCCTACCGGGGTTCGCGCTACTCCTTCGGCTACCCGGCGTGCCCGAACATGGAGGACCGGATCAAGCTGGTCGAACTGCTCGAACCGCACCGCATCGGCGTGGAGCTCTCGGAGGAGTTGCAGCTGCATCCCGAGCAGTCCACCGACGCCATCGTCGTGCACCATCCGGAGGCCAAGTACTTCAATGCAGGCTGAGCCCATCGCAGTCCTGTGGGACTTTGACGGCACCATGGTGGACACAGAGCCGCTGTGGGCCTCCACCGAGCAGGAGATGCTCGCCGAGTATGGCGTCCACTGGGGCGACGAGGAGATGTTGGCGTGCCACGGGCAATCTGCCACCGTTACCTGCCAGTGGATGGCCGAAGCCGCCGGCGAACCCGACGAGGGTGAGAAGTGGTACTGGGCGCTTCACGAGCGCATCGTCTCGCATCTTCGGCGCCACGGTCTGCCCTGGCTGCCCGGTGCCCGGGAGCTGATGGCCGAGATGGAAGCCGCCGGCGTGAGGTGCGCCGTCGTCACCGCCAGCAACTCGTACATCATGGCCGCGGCCAAGGAGCAGCTGCCGGCTGCGGTGGAGTTCATCGTCACGGCCGACGACGTCGCTGAGACCAAGCCCAACCCCGAGGCGTACCAGCAGGCTATGCAGCGCCTCGGTGTGGCTCCCGACGACGTCCTGATCTTGGAGGACTCGGCCCCCGGCACCGCTGCGGCGCTCGCGTCCGGCGCTTTCGTCTACGCTGTTCCTTCGATCGCCAACCTTGACGACCATCCGCGGCTCCACCGCGCGGACGAGGGGTTGGACAGGATCTCATGGCCCGAACTGGTCGGGTTGTGGCGCGCTAACAAGGGAAACCAATGACGTACTCAGGTGTCCGCCGTGGGCCTCTCCAAGTGGGGGAGCGGGTCACGCTCACCGACAGTAAGGGGCGACGCAAGTCCATCGTGCTGCGCGAAGGAGCCGTGTGGCACACCACCAAGGGCGCGGTGAACCACGACGACCTGATCGGCGGCCCCGAAGCGGTGACCGTCACCTCCGCGGGCGGCATGGAATATCTCGCGCTGCGGCCACTGATGAGCGAGTTCATGGTGTCGATGCCCCGAGAGGCGGCCGTCATCTACCCCAAGGATGCGGCTCAGATCCTCATGTGGACCGACATCTTCCCCGGCGCCCGCGTGCTGGAGGCAGGTGTCGGCTCAGGCGCGCTGTCGATCGCCTTGCTGCGGGCGATCGGCCCCGAGGGCCGTCTGCACTCCTACGAGCGCCGCCAACAATTCGCCGATGTCGCCATCAAGAACGTGGAGACGTTCCTCGGCGGCCCGCATCCCGCATGGAAGGTCACCGTCGGCGACCTCGTCGAGGCCATCGCCGACGAACCGATCGACCGGGCCATCCTTGACATGTTGGCCCCTTGGGAGTGCATCGAAGCCGTGGGCGAGCGGATGGTGCCCGGCGGTGTGATCACCTGTTACGTCGCCACCGCCACGCAGTTGGGCCGGGTCGCCGACACCTTCCGCGCGCACGGCGGCTTCACCGAGCCGCACGCCACCGAGACGACGGTGCGTGACTGGCACGCCGAGGGTCTGGCGATTCGCCCTGGCCATGGCACGTCCGGTCACACGGGCTTCCTCATCACCTCACGACGGATGGCGCCCGGCGCGTCCGCCCCAATGCGTAAGCGTCGCCCCGCGCCCGGAGCCTACGGCCCCGACTATCAGGGCCCGCGGCCGGCGAACATCCCGGTGGAGCTAGGCGGCGCTCCGGCGGCGCAGAGCCCACGCGATGAGGCGCCAACCGATGAAGGTGGCGGCGAGGAATAGCGTGGCGACGATGACGAACGCGGGAGCCGCGGTGTCGCCGCTGGCCAGCCGGAGCCCCATGCCGCCGGCCAGCGTCACGAGCCACACCACCAGTGCGGCACGGGCCCCGTATCCGTCGTCCTTGAGCAGGAACAGCGCGCCCCACGCCACCAGGCAAGCCACCAAGAACGGCCACGCGGTAACCAGCACACCCGCGGGGTTGAGCCCATGTGAGGCACGTCCAGCGATCGCGAAGATCACAACGGCCACGAGGTCAAGGATGATTGGCACGACACGCTGCATGAAGGCCACTATAGGAGGGTGAGTCAGTTGCCCAACCAGAGCCCATCGTTCGCGGAGTTTCTGCGCGTGGCGGCCCCCGATGCGCTGCCGTCGGCGGCCTCGGACGCCCTGCCCGCGGTACACGGCACCACCATCGTCGCGGCACGCTATGCCGACGGCGTCGTGATGGCCGGCGATCGGCGCGCCACGATGGGTTCGGCCATCGCGATGCGCGACATCGAGAAGGTGTTTGGGGCGGACGATCACTCGATCATCGGCGTTGCAGGTGTGGCGGGAATCGCCGTCGAACTGGTGCGCCTGTTCCAGGTGGAGCTCGAACACTTCGAGAAGATCGAGGGCACCCGCCTCAGCTTCGACGGCAAGGCCAACCGGCTTGGGGCACTGCTGCGCGGGAACCTGTCACAGGCCATGCAGGGGCTCGTCGTGCTGCCGCTGTTCATCGGCTGGGACGAGCGTGCTCAGCGCGGACGCATGTTCTCCTACGACGCCACCGGCGGGCGCTACGAAGAGCACGATTTCTGCTCCGTCGGCTCCGGGGCGGCCTTCGCCCGCGGTGCCCTCAAGAAGCTGCACGACCCGGCGGCGGACGAGCGCACGGCCGTGCTGTCGCTGCTCCAATCACTGTACGACGCCGCCGACGACGATTCCGCGACCTCTGGACTCGATCTCACCCGCGGCATCTTCCCGCTGGTCATGCGGGCATCGGCCGACGGGGTCGCCCGCTGGTCGGAGGCCGGGGTGCGCGAACTGGCTGAAGCCATCGTCACCGCCCGCAGTGGCCGTCCCGACGGACCGAGGGGAGCCGCGCTGTGAGCATGCCGTTCTACGTCTCGCCCGAGCAGCAGATGCTGGACCGGGCCGAGTTCTCGCGCAAGGGCATCGCCCGGGGCCGCGCCGTCGTCGTCCTCCGCTACGCCGGCGGCATCGCCCTGGTCGCCGACAACCACTCCACGACGCTGAACAAGGTGGCGGAAATCTACGACCGGATCGGGTTTGCCGCGGTCGGCCGCTACAACGAGTTCGAGCAGCTGCGCATCGCCGGCATCCGCCACGCGGATCTACGCGGATATTCCTACGACCGGCGCGACGTCACCGGTCGCAGCCTGGCCGGCGCATACTCGCAACTGCTCGGCGGGGCGTTTTCGTCCGCCGCAGAGAAGCCGTTCGAGGTGGAGCTGATCGTCGCGGAGCTCGCCGAGGATCCTGCCGATGACGTGCTCTACCGGATCAGCTACGACGGCGTGATCACCGACGAGCAGCAGCTGGCGGTGATCGGTGGCGACGCCGAGCGGGTGGCGGCGATCGTTCGAGATGGCTTCAACCCGGATGCGCCCCTCACCGACGCGGTCCGGCTCGCCGGCAACGCGTTGGGCTCCACCAAGCTCGAGGTGGCCGTGCTGGAACGCGACGTCCCCCGTCGTCGCACGTTCCGCCGGCTGACGCCCACCGAGGTCGCGGCCTTGGGAGTGCGGCGTGACTAGTTCCGTTCTGATCCTCGGCGCCGGCCTGGTGGGATCGTCGCTCGGCATCGCCCTCACCCGCGCCGGGTACCAGGTGCTCCTGTGGGACATCGTTCCGTCGCACGCCCGGGTCGCGGCAGTGCGCGGCGCCGGTCAGGTGTCCGACGAGGCCACTGACGATCCGGACATCGTCGTGGTCGCGACCCCGCCCGACGCGATCCCCGCGCTGGTCGCGGAGGTGCTGGAGAAGTTCCCGCGGGCCGTCGTGACCGACGTGGGCTCGGTGAAGGCGCCGATCCTGGCCGCCGTCGTGGGCCTGGCCCCCGAGCACCGACGCTACGTCGGCTCGCACCCGATGGCCGGTTCGCAGTTGACAGGACCGCTCACCGCGTCGGGTGACTTGTTCCGCGATCGCACCTGGGTGGTCACCCCGGTTGAGGGAAACCGGCCCGATGATGTCGCGCTGATCGAACGGCTCGCCGTCGACGTTGGCGCCCGAGTGGTGACTATGCCCCCGGACGAGCACGACGAGGCCGTGGCGCAGGTCAGCCATGTCCCGCACCTGATGAGCATCCTCACGGCGAGCCATCTGCGAGAAGTGCCCACGAGCAACCTCCGGCTGGCCGGCCAGGGCATCCGCGACGTCACCCGCATCGCCGGCTCCGATCCCGGCCTGTGGCGCCAGATCCTCACGTCCAACGCCGAAGCTGTGCGTCACGAGTTGCAGGAGGTCGCGGCCGACTTGCAGCACCTCATTTCAGTGCTGGAGCAGCCCGAAGACCTGGAGCGGTTCCTTGCCCTCGGGCAGAACGGCGCCCACGCCTTGGTGGGCAAGCACGGTCAGGGGCCGCTAGACCTGCTGCAGGTCACCGTCGAGATCCCCGACGAGCCGCGCGCCTTGGCGCGCCTGTTCACCGACATCGGCGAGGCCGGATTCAACGTGGAAGACTTCGAACTGACGCACGATCCGATCCGCGAGGTCGGCTACCTGTCCATCTCGGTTGAGAGCGACGTGGCCGAGCGATTGAAGGGCAAGATCGTCGAGGCAGGCTGGCAGGCGTGGGCTTCGCACAGAGGGAGTGGGCAATGAGCAGATTGATCGCGATCGACGGACCGAGCGGGTCCGGCAAGTCCACGACGGCGAAGCTGTTGGCCAACAAGCTCGGCCTCGGCTACCTCGACACCGGCGCCATGTACCGCGCCGCCACCACGGAGTACCTCCGCCGATTTCCCGACGGTGCCGACGCCGCACAGGTGACCCGCCTCGTCGCGACCGCTGATCTGATCTGCGACACCACGCCAGACTCGCCGCGGTTCTCGATCAACGGCACCGATGTCACCGACGAGATCCGCGAACCGCGCATCTCCGCCGCGGTGTCGTCGGTGGCCACCAATCTCGACGTGCGGCGTCTGCTGACCGCCATGATGCGCACCGTGATCGATCAGCATCACCGCGACATCGTCGTCGAGGGCCGCGACATCACCACTGTCGTCGCGCCCGACGCCGACGTGCGGGTGTTGCTCGTCGCCGATCCTGCGGCGCGCGTCGCTCGCCGGGCGGCCGAGGTTGCGGGCAAGGCGAACGAGGCGGAGGTCACCGACCAGGTGCTGCGCCGCGACCGCGATGATTCGACGGTCTCGAACTTCACCGACGCCGCCGAGGGTGTGACCGTGATCGATTCCACGTTCTTGTCACCGGACGAAGTGGTGGCCCGAATCATCGAACTGCTGCCGTAAGCGACGGTTGCGCGCGCTCGTCGGATGGGCGCGACGTTGCCCGCTCGCGATAGCATGGACAATCCGCATGGAGAAGGAGCCCTCGTGAGCGAGCCTGTTAAGCCGGTTGTGGCGGTCGTCGGACGTCCCAACGTCGGCAAGTCCACGTTGGTCAACCGCATTCTGGGCCGACGTGAGGCCGTCGTGCAGGATCAGCCCGGCGTGACTCGCGACAGGGTGTCCTACGACGCCAACTGGAACGGCAAGGAGTTCGTGCTCGTCGATACCGGCGGCTGGGTCTCCGACGCCAAGGGCATGGCCGCGCAGATCGCCGAGCAGGCCGAACTGGCCATTTCCATGGCTGACGCCGTGCTGTTCGTAGTCGACGCCACCGTCGGCACCCTCGATGAGGATGAGGCTGTCGTCCGAGTGCTGCGCCGCTCGAAGAAGCCGGTGATTCTGGCCGCCAACAAGGTGGACGATCAGCGCCATGAGGCGATGGCCGCCACCATGTGGAACCTTGGCTTGGGCGAGCCCTACGCCGTCTCAGCGATGCATGGCCGGGGGAGCGGCGACCTCTTGGATGCCCTGCTCGCCGCCCTGCCGGAGGCGCCGAAGGAGCAAGACGTCGAAGAGGCTGGTCCCCGCCGCGTCGCGATCGTCGGCAAGCCGAACGTCGGTAAGTCGTCGCTGCTCAACAAGCTCGCCGACCAGCAGCGCGTGGTGGTCTCCGACATCTCGGGCACGACGGTGGACCCCGTCGACGAGATCGTCGAGGTAGGTGGCCAGATCTACCGCCTCATCGACACCGCCGGCATTCGCCGTCGCGTGAAGGAAGCCAGTGGGCACGAGTACTACGCCAGCCTCCGCACCCAGGGTGCCATCGAGCGCGCCGAGGTGTGCATCATGGTGATCGACGCCTCTGAGCCGGTCACCGATCAGGATCTGCGCATCCTCAACAGCATCGAAGACGCAGGCCGCGCGCTGGTCATCGCCTTCAACAAGTGGGATCTCACCGACGAGGAGCGCCGCAAGTACCTCGAGCGCGAGATCGAGCGCGACCTCACCGGTTGGCGGTGGGCGCCGACCGTCAACATCTCCGCCCTGACCGGACGCAACGTCGACAAGATCTCCAAGGCGATCGAGACGGCGGCCGCGGGCTGGGAGACCCGAATCTCCACCGGCAAGCTCAACGCCTTCCTGGGGCGCTTGGCCGCCGCCCACCCGCACCCTGTGCGTGGGGGCAAGCAGCCGCGCATCCTCTTCGGCACGCAGGCCCAGAACTGCCCGCCCACGTTCGCACTGTTCACCAGCGGCCAGTTCGACGACACGTACGTGCGCTTCATCGAACGCCGTCTGCGCGAGGATTTCGGCTTCGAGGGAAGCCCGGTTCACGTCGAGATCCGCGCCCGCACGAAGCACAAGGACCGCGCCTGAGCCTCGATGTGCGCGCGCGGCGAAGAATCGCTAAGCTATGCGAGTTGCCTGATGGCGACGGCGGGCTGTAGCGCAGCTTGGTAGCGCACTTGACTGGGGGTCAAGGGGTCGCAGGTTCAAATCCTGTCAGCCCGACTGGTGAAATACCTAGTCAGAGGCGGTTTCAGAGAGATCTGGAGCCGCCTTTTTCGAGTCGTGCATCCCACGTGCACTTCAGTCATTTCCCGACATCGGGTGCAAGGCTTCAGAATCATGGGTGTTATGTAGCGTCGTGATACATAATGATGTCATGACCTCACGCTCGTCACTTCACCAACTCAAGGTCTTGACCGCCGACGGCTCACCCGCCGCCGACCGCGACATCGTCGTCGAACAGACCAAACACGCCTTCGGCTTCGGCAACATCGGATTCGACTTCATTCCGCTGGCCAACGGCTGCGCCTCGGAGATCGACCTCGAGCACCTGGCCGAGCTCTACCTCGACGTCTTCAACACCGCCACGCTGCCGTTCTACTGGGGCCAGTTCGAACCGGAACGCGGCAAGCCGCAGACAGAACGCATGCTCGCCACCGCCCGCTGGTTCAGGGACAGGGGAGTAGCGCTCAAGGGCCATCCGCTCGTGTGGCACACGGTGTGCGCGCCGTGGCTCGTCGGCCTCGACGTCCGTGAGATCGAGCAGATCCAGCGGGAGCGCATCCGCCGCGACGTCTCAGACTTCGCCGGCCTCATCGACACATGGGACGCCATCAACGAAGTGGTGATCATGCCCGTCTTCGACAAGGAACCCAACGGCGTCACCGAGCTCTGCATGGATCTGGGACGCCTGGCCACCATCCGTCTCGCGTTCGACGAGGCACGCGCCGCCAATCCCAGCGCCACGCTCCTGCTCAACGATTTCGACATGTCCACCGCCTACGAGTGCCTGATCGAGGGCGTTCTCGAGGCCGGCATCAAGTTGGACGTGCTCGGACTCCAGAGCCACATGCATCAGGGCTACTGGGGCGAAGAGAAGACCAACGCTATCCTCGAGCGCTTCGCCCGGTACGGACTCCCGATCCACTTCACCGAGACCACGCTGCTGTCCGGCGACCTCATGCCGGAACACATCGTCGACCTCAACGACTGGCAGGTGGAGCACTGGCCGTCGACGCCCGAGGGCGAGGCGCGTCAGGCGGACGAGATCGAACGCCACTACCGCACGCTCACCTCCCATCCGTCGGTGGAGGCGATCACGTACTGGGGCATCACGGATCACGACGCGTGGTTGGGCGCCCCCGGTGGCCTGGTCCTCGCCGATGGGCGCCCCAAGCCCGCCTACGAGACGCTGCGTCGGCTCATCAAGGACGAGTGGTGGGTGAAGCCAACGACGCTGCGCACAGACGCACAAGGCATCGTCCAGTTCGACGGCTGGGCAGGCGACTACCTGATCACCGCAGGTTCCGCGACGGCCGACGTCACGCTCAGCGGAGACAACGGTCCGGTCGAACTCACGCTCGGCTGAACTCAGCTGAACTCAGAAGAGGCCTACGACCTCGCCGTCCTCGAGCCGAATGCTCTCGGCCGCAGGATGGCGAGGGAGTCCGGGCATCGTCGTGATCTCGCCGCACAACGCGACCACGAACCCAGCGCCGGCCGACAACCGGACGTCGCGGATCGGGATCTCGTGCCCCTCAGGAGCTCCGAGGAGCTTGGCGTCTGCCGTGAACGAGTACTGCGTCTTGGCCAAGCACACCGGCAGATTGCCGAAGCCCAGTTCCTCCCAGCGGGCGAGCTTCTTCTTCACCGCGCTCGGCAGGTACACCGATTCCGCTCGATAGATTCGCTTCCCGACGGCCTCGATCTTGCTGGCCAGCGGAGTGTCCGACGGATACAGCACCTGGAATTCGGCGTCGTGCGCCTCAACCAGATCCACGACGGCTCTGGCCAAATCCTCGGCCCCGGCGCCGCCGTCGGCCCAGTGGCGCGACACGACGGCACTGACTCCGTGACGGGCGCAGAAGGACTTGACCGCCTTCACCTCGGCTTCGGAATCACCGTCGAAGTGGTTGATGGCCACCACGAGGGGGACCCCGTAGAGCCGAAGATTCTCCACGTGACGGGCCAAGTTGGCGCAGCCGGCGACGACCGCGGCCACGTCCTCACTGCCGACGTCGGCGAGCTTCACGCCACCGTTCATCTTGAGCGCGCGGATCGTCGCCACCAGAACGACGGCGTCGGGCTCGAAGCCGCCGGTGCGGCACACGATGTCGAAGAACTTCTCCGCGCCAAGATCCGCGCCGAAGCCGGCCTCGGTGATGACGTAGTCCGACAGGTGCAGGGCGGTTCGGGTGGCGACCAGCGAGTTGCAGCCGTGGGCGATGTTGGCGAACGGGCCGCCGTGGACCAACGCAGGGTTGTTCTCCAGCGTCTGCACCAGGTTGGGCTGCAGGGCGTCCTTCAGCAGGACGGTCAGGGCGCCGTCGGCTCCCAGCTGCCCGGCGGTCACCGGGTTGCCGGCGAAGTCCTCCGCGACGACGATCCGCGCCAGTCTGGCGGTCAGGTCGTCGAGGTCGCTGGCGAGGCACAGAATGGCCATGATTTCGCTGGCAGCGGTGATGTCGAAGCCAGTCTCGCGGGGGTGTCCGTTTGGCTTGCCGCCGAGGCCGGCGATCATGTCGCGCAGAGCGCGGTCGTTGACGTCGAGCACGCGTCGCCAGCTGATCTTGCGGGGGTCGATGTCGAGTTGATTGCCCCAGTGGATGTGGTTGTCGACGATGGCCGCCAGCAAATTGTGAGCGCTGGTGACGGCGTGAAAATCACCGGTGAAATGGAGGTTCATGTCCTCCATCGGCACCACCTGGGCGTACCCGCCTCCGGCGGCGCCACCCTTCATGCCGAAGTTGGGGCCGAGGCTGGCCTCGCGGATGCAGACGGTGGCCTGCTTCCCGATCCGGTTGAGGCCGTCGGCGAGCCCGACGGTAGTGGTGGTCTTGCCCTCGCCGGCGGGCGTGGGGCTGATGGCGGTCACGAGGACCAGATTCCCGCGCGGGCGATCCTGCACGGCGCTCATGGCGGCGTGAGTCACCTTGGCCTTGTCGTGGCCGAAGGGGATGAGGTCGTCTGCGTTCAGTTGGAGGGTCTGGGCGACATCTGTGATCGGCAGCTTCGTTGCGGCGCGAGCAATCTGGATATCGGTGGGCATTAGTCGGCTGCTCCCGGCGGTAGGGGGGTGGCGTTTCGTTAAGCGTCGCGTTCTGCGGCTGCGCTCGCCTTGCCGTGCTTGAGCACGAGCCACAACGCTCGCGCGACGATGGCCGCCGTGAGAACGGCACCGATCACCTTCACCCACCACTGTTCGGCGATGAAGAGGCACATCATGGCCAGCAGCGACGGCACGAGGAACATGAAGCTCTTCACCACGTACCCGCCGAACGACGGCATCGGGACGCCGAAGTTCTCAGCCACGGCCTTAACCATGAAGTTCGGCCCATTGCCGATGTAGGTCAATGCGCCACAGAACACGGCTCCAAGGCTAATGGCAACGAGGTAGGACTCGGGCACTCCAGCAACCAAAGTGTCTGTCGAGGTTTCACCCAAGACCCTTGCCATCTCGAAGAACGTAGCGTAGGTAGGCGCGTTGTCGAGGACGGAGGACAGGCCGCCGGAGAACAGGAAGAAGGTGATGTCGTTCAGGGGCAGTTTTGGTGCCACCTGGCCGAGGAACTTGAGCGCAGGGATCATGGTGAGGAAGATGCCGACGAAGATCGCGGCCACCTCAATAATCGGACCCCAGGTGAACTGGTTGCCGGTCTTGCGCGCCCAACGGTCGCCGAGGAAATACGAACCGAGGCAGGCCGCGATGAACAGCAGTTCGCGCCAGGGGATCCACGACGCCGCCGTCGCATGTCCCGCGTCGATCGCGTGCAGATCGAGGGAGGGAACGTTGAGCGCGACCGCCGCGATGATGACGGCCAGGAACAGGAAGTTCAGCTTGCCGTGGACGCGGATGGGATCCACCTGCGATTCGTCGCGCTGCAGCGCCTCGGGACGTTCCTGGGAGTAGCGCAGGTGGTCCAATCCGAAGTACGTGATCAGCGTCAAAGCATTGACGAACAGCCACTCCGGCAGCAGGTTGAAGGTCCACTCGAAGGGCACGCCGCGCAGGTAGCCCATGAACAGCGGGGGATCGCCCAGCGGCGTCAGCAGGCCGCCGCAGTTG
>DYZF01000067.1 GCA_020741375.1 Tessaracoccus flavescens | reverse complement strand
CGTGGCCGGCGATCCTTCGATCGAGAACTCTCCCCTGTGGTGGGCGTCGTGATGGAACGAACAGAGCGAGACCACCGAATCGAGATCCGTCCCACCGCCCTGGCTCCAGTGAACAATGTGATGGTTCTCTAGGTAGCCCACGACGGCACACCCCGGGAATCTGCAGCCCTTGTCGCGATCCTCGACGAGGCGCCGCGTCCGCTCCGGGATGATGCGCTGCGAACGACCCACCGACACTGGAACGCCTTCGGTCTCCCACACCGGAACGACGACGCCGTCGCACGTGTAGCGCTCGGCAATGTGCTTCGGCAAGGCACCACGGCGCCCTAGCCAGCCGTTGCCAGCGGTATCGAGGTGGACGAGAATGCGGTAGCGCGATGACCGCGGTTGCGGCGCAACGGCCGACAGCGACCGGTTGGCGACCTCCACCAGTCCGTCCACCAGCGTGGCCTCTGCGTGACCAGCAGTGAAGAGGGCGTCCTTTGCCTCGCGGATTGCGGCCTCGATCACGGCGCCGACGACGGCGTCCGTCTCGACGTTGAGGCGGAACCGACCGTCGGCGGAGTACATGGACAACGAACCCAGTTGGGGGCGACGGGGCTCGGGCTCATGGGGCAGGGCGACCCCCGTGGGATCGAACGAATAGCGTGCGAGCACTCGCCGCAGCTGAGCCACCGACAGGTATTCGGCCACCTCAAGCACCTCGAGCTCCACCTCTGCAGGGATCCGGGAGCAGATCGCATCGGCTTGGTCCAATGAAATCCGCCCGGCCTGCATCCACTCCACCGTGGCGCGGAGCTCCGACGACCTCTTGGCCACTCGCACGATCGCATTGGCCTGCGCCGGCGCCAAGCCGGTGTAGACCTGTAGCCAATGCTCGGGAGACCTGATGCCGTCGCCCGCCCACGACTTCTGCTCGATCATCTGTGCGGCCTGCACCACCAAGGCGGCATGTAGTTGGGCCAGCTGTCCGGCGACGATGCCAGCGCTGTGCGTGAGTTCTACCCACGTCTCTGATCCCCGATCCATGCTTTAATGGTACACATGTTCGATTCTTAGATCAAGGCGATCCCCTTGCGAATCATCCGGGGCGGCGGACGAACTGCCGCCGCGACTACTCCCCGACGGCGCGCGGGCGGAACGGCGCGTGGGAATCGCGCAGCGACTCCTCCTCCACCACAACCTCGGCCGGGTGGTCCGCCGTCGGAATCAACGGGGTGGACGCCGCGATCGGGGCCGACAGGTCGATCGTGCGGACCGTGCGCGGCAGCAGGGGCTGCGAGACGTACGTAGCGGGAGTGACCGGGATCGGATCCCACAGGGTGCCGATGGTGGACGTCGTCGCGGTGAGATCGATGGAGATCTCGACGTTCTCGGTCTCTTCGCGGTCGGTGAGATCGATGATGGTGGTGTCTTCGTCCTCGTCGAAGCCGGCCTTGATGGCGGCGGCGCGGGCGTCGAGGCTGCGGTGCATGCCCACCACCGTGAGGCGCGCCACGACGAAGAAGGCGACGATGAGGCCGCCGGGGATGACCAGCGGCCACCACGGGACGATCGAGAAGCCCGCCAGCACGCCGAGCACGACCCCGATGCCAAGCAGCGCGATCACGAAGTTGCGACGGCGCCCCGCGGCCTGACGCGCGATCAGGCGAAGTTCGTTGAGTTGGGCGCGACGGGTGAGCGGCGTCGACACCGACAGGAGATCATCCTCACCGTGGTACTCGACGACGTCGCGGCGAAGGATGCGCACGGAGTCTGAGAACCGTTCGGTGATGTCGTGATCTGGTTCGAGATCAGTGGACCGCTGCGCGTTCACCCAGGGCAGGGCAAACGCAAGGCCAGCGACGACAACGATGGCGATGAGGATTCCTGCGAGCACGCCCCAACCGTAAACAACATGGCTGTAATTTGCTTGGTCCGGATCGGCGCGTCCAAGAAATGTCAGAGGTTTCTGCTAGGCCGGTGTGGCCAGCCGCTCAGTCCTCGTCGAACTCCCAAATCTTGACGGCCTCGCCGGCCCGAACGGTCTCCACGTTCTCGTCCAGGAGGATCAGCGCGTTGGTCTTCGCCAGCTCGCCGAGGGCGTGCGGCTCGGTGACCTGCGTGACGTAGCGGACGCTGCCCTCTTGACGCACGTTACCGCGCAACAGGTGCATCTGGCCCTTGACCGATCGCAGCCCCACTTCGGCGATCGCGCGGACGGCGCGGTGCTCAGGCTTGAGCCCCATCAGCTGACGGATGATCGGCAGAGCGAAGGCGTAGAACGTGACGTAGGCGCTGATCGGGTTGCCGGGCAGCATCATCATGGGCACCCGATCTTCACCGATCAGGCCGAACGTCTGCGTTCGGCCGGGCGACATGGCCACCGACGCGTTGTCGACGAGACCGAGTTCACCCATGACGGCGCTGACGGCCTCGTAATCCTCGCGCTTGCCGCCCGTGGTGGAGATGACGAAATCTGCTCGGATCAGCTGATCCGTGATGGCTTGGGTGATCTCGTCGCGGTCGTTGGAGTGGACGGCGACGCGGAACACCTGTGCACCCGCGGCCTTCGCGGCGGCGGCGATCATGTAGGAGTTGGCGTCGGTGGTGTCGCCCAGCTGAACATCGGCGCCGGGCTCGACGAGCCGGTCCCCCGACGAGACGATGACGACGCGCGGACGGGGCCGGACAAGGACCTTGTCGATGCCCGCGCCCGCCAGCAAGCCGATGGCGCGCTCGTCGAGCACATCGCCTTCGCTGAGGAGGCGCGTGCCGAGCCGAAGATGCTCACCGGCAGCGCGCACGTACTCGCCTTCGGCAACCTTGTCGAGGAGCGTGGCGCGGCCGTCCTCGCTGGTGGCGAAGCTGATCGGCAGCACCGCGTTGGCGCCGCGCGGGAGCACCTCGCCAGCGGCCACGTGGTACGCGGAGGATTCGGGCAGGCGCTCGATCTCGCCGTCGACGATCTGGAGCGGCTCGGCCAGCTGGCCGTCGTCGTTCAGGAGATCTGCGGCGCGGACGGCGTAGCCCTCGACGCGAGCGGTGGAGTTCGGTGGCACGTTGATCATCGAATCGATGTCTTCGCACATCACCTGATCCCAGGCCTCTAGCAGCGACATGCCGAACGGCTTGAGCGGTTCGACGAGGCCGAGCAGGTAGTCAAGATGGTCGTGAACACCGCGCAGGCCAGCGTCATCCACCGCCGGAGGATCTGGGAGCGTGGGCTCCTCAACAACCTCTTCCTCGATGGGCTCCTGCTTCTTACGGGCAAACCAAGCCATGCCAATACGATAGGCCAATGGCCCTAGAAGCTCAGAAGGACGCGCTCCGCCGCGCGGTGTTGACGGCGCGAGCCAGCGTCTCCCCCGAGGCTTGGGCGGACGAGGATCGACGCCGCACCGAGCACCTGTTGGCCCTGCTCAACGGGGGCCCGCCGCACACCGTCGCGCTCTACGCATCCCGCCCCGGCGAACCGAGCACCACGGCCGCGATCGACGCACTCCACGACGCCGGGTGGCCGCTGCTGCTCCCCGTGTTGCGCCGGCACCCCGATTGGGCACGCTTCGACGGCTGGGCGCACACCACACCGTCCTGGGGAGACATTCCGGAGCCCACCACCCCACGGCTCGGAGCCGAGGGCTTGGCAACAGCGGATCTGATCGTGATCTCATGCTTGGCGGTGGGCCGCGACCGGAGCCGACTCGGCACCGGCGGCGGCTGGTACGACCGAGCGCTGGAACACCGTCGGGCGGATGCCCCCGTGATCGCCCTCACCCGCGAGGCAGAGGTGTACGACACGATCCCGATGGAATCGCACGATCTGATCATCGACGGCTACGTCACGGAAGCGGGTTCTGTCCTTTTTAACGATTGAACTACCATGGGGCGGTCGTCTTGAAACCAGAGGATCGCCGATGCCCACCTACCAGTACCGCTGCACCGAGTGCGGAACCGACCTTGAGGTCGTGCAGAAGTTCACCGACGACGCACTGACGGTCTGCCCGGAGTGCGAGGGTGAACTGCGCAAGGTGTTCAGCGCCGTCGGCGTGGTGTTCAAGGGATCCGGCTTCTACGCCACCGATTCGCGCAAGTCGAAGTCGGCCAGCTCGGCTTCATCGACCAAGTCCGAGGGCAAGCCTGAGGCCAAGAGCGAGACCAAGTCCGAGCCCAAGGCTGAATCCAAGCCCGCGCCGTCGGCGGAGAAGAAGTCGGCCTGAGCCTGGCCCTCCCCGCTCCTGTGGATAACGAAATCCACGGGTATCTGGTTGCGAATACGTAACCATGCAGCGAATCCTTGAACGCATTGCCGGCTTCGTGTCGTGGCACCGCCGCGTCGTGGGCGGAGTGCTGGCAGCCCTCGCCGTCGTGCTGATCGTTGAAGTGCTGTCCGCGCCGTCGGGGCCGACGGTGGACGTCACCATGGCCCGAACAGCCCTTCCTGCCGGCCACGTCCTCACCGATTCAGACCTCGAGGTTCGCGCCATCCCGCCTGATCTCGCGCCGGAGGCTTCACTCGGTCATTCCGTCACCGGCCGAGCGCTGGCGGCCGGGGTCGCGGCAGGCACCATCCTGCAGCCCGGGCTGATCGCAGGCGAACAGGCAGCTGAACCTGGCCGCGCCGTCGTCCCCATCACGGTTTCAGACGAGCGCCTGCGCGGGCTCCTCCTTCCCGGCACGGCGGTCACCTTGGTGGTGACGATGGCCGAAACCGCCGAGGTGCTGACCTCCGACGCTCGGGTGGCCACCTTGCCGACGCAGGCCGCGTCGGGCTCCGCGTTGGAACTGAGCACAACGCGCCAATCGCAGTTGGTGCTCGTCAACGTCCCGGCCGGCGAAGCGGCCGTGGTGGCGAGCCTCGGCCAAAGTGGGCAACTCACGGTGATTCTGGGCACCGTCTGAGATTCGTTTTGGCGCGGGTGTACGATTGATGGAGCGGGAGTTTGGTCTTCAGGTCTTAGATCGTTATAATCTTCAACGACATCTTGTCGGCGCCACCTCTGAATGGCGCGTCACCCCGCTGCGCAACCGCACGCTGGGGACATGACCTCCCGCCTTAGTGCGGAACACAGAAAGACTGAATCCTATGAAGGGCTTCAAGGAATTCCTCATGCGCGGCAACCTCGTTGAGCTTGCCGTTGCTTTCGTCATCGGCGGCGCCTTCGCCACCGTCGTTGAGTCGTTCACCGCTATGTTCATGGACCTTCTGGGCAAGCTCGGCGGCACCCCCGACTTCTCCAACTACAAGCCGGCCGGCGTGTCGGTTGGCGCCTTCCTGACCGCGCTCGTTGCGTTCATCATCGTCGCGGCCGTCGTCTACTTCGGCGTCGTCCTCCCCTACACCAAGGCCAAGGAGCGCTTCGCCAAGGCTGAGGAAGAGGCTCCGGCCATGACCAAGTCTGAGGAGCTCCTCGAGGAGATCCGCGACGCCCTCAAGGGCCGCGCTCTCTGATCTAGGTACCTAGACTCCAGAAACGATGGGGCGTCACCTTCGGGTGACGCCCCATTTTTCGTGTGCCGGGCGTTCCATGCGCAGTCACTTGGGCTTTGGGTTCGAGAGTGTCACGAGAAGGCCCCATCGTCAGCACGCCCACGAACAAACCGGTCTGGCAGGAGCGGAGCTCTAGCCCCAGTGAGGCGGACGGTCCGCGGCCAGCCGTTGCTCGTCGCGGTTCAGCGGCCGCTGCGCCGGGGTCGCCGGCACGAGACCGTCGAGGCCCAGTGACCGGCGAGCGTCAGCCAGCGCGGCGTCGAAACGAGCGAACCCGATGGCCCGCAAGGTCTCAACGGGCACCCTGAACGGCCACACGGACTGCTCCGCCTGGGCGGTGCGCCGGATCTCCTGCAGTCGATCGGCCGGGTACCCAGCCGCCGTGAGCTCGTCGTTCAGGGCATCAGGGTCGGTCAGCGGGAGCTCCTCCCCCGTCAGCGCCAACCCCAGCGCCGAGGCGAGGAGGGAATCAGTCACCGATCGTGGCGCCGTCGGGAATCGACTGCGGCTCGCCCTCGTCCGCCAGCGACACCTCGCCGACGACCGTGACCTTCTTGCCGAACGTCCAATCGCCCTTCACCTGCAGGCTCTTCGCCCGGCGCAGCGACGGAGCCATCGGGATGCGGTCCTCGAACTGATCCACCAGCTTGTAGTACTTGGAATCCAAGCTGATCTCAGGCGATTCGGCGCGAGCGATGAGGCGGCCTTCGTCGTTGAGGTCGTACACGTCGGAGCGCAGCAGCAGCAGCTCGTTGGTGGTCTTCACGGGGAGGAAGCGGTCGCGGCCCACGCAGATGGCCGTCGCACCCTCGAACACCTCGATCGCGGCTCCCATCGCCGATTCGATCTGGATCACCGGCGTCGACGACGAATCCGCCGGATCCACCGTCTTCTCGTTGCGGATGAGCGGCAGCCCCAAGACCGAGTTGCGCTCGGTGAGCGTGGCACGCAGCATCTCCAGATCGAACCACAGGTTGTTGGTGTGGAAGAACGGGTGGCGGTGCTCGTCGGTGAAGAAGTCCATCTCCTCGTCCGCAGTCTGGGCGGTGTCGCGGAGAATGAGCTGCCCGTCGGACTTGCGGATGGCCAGGTGGCCGCCCTTCTTGTCGTTGATGGTGCGGCGGCACAGTTCGGCGGCGTACGGCGCGCCGGACTGGGCGAACCATCCGGCGATCGTGGCGTTCGGGGCAGCCCCCAAGTTGTCTCCGTTGGAGACGCAGGCGTAGCGGTAGCCCTGCTCGAGCAGCGCGTCCAGCACGCCGGAGCCTTCGAGCGCCGGGTACAGATCGCCGTGGCCGGGCGGGCACCATTCGAGCGTCGGATCGGCGGGCCACTCGACGGGGGTGAGGTCGTCGGCGCGGAGCTTCGGCTCCTGGTTCTGGACGAAGCTGAGCGGGAGACCTTCGGCCGCCAGTTCGGGGTACTTCGACAGGTACTTGAGCGTGTCGTCGTCGGTGCGGAACGAGTTCATCAGCAGCAGCGGCAACCGTGCCCCGTAGCGGGCCCGGGCGGCGAGCACCTGCCGCACGATCAGATCAAGGAAGTTGTGGCCGTCGCGCACCTCGAGCAGGGTCTTGGCCTTGTCCAGGCCCATCGACGTGCCGAGCCCACCGTTGAGCTTGATGATCACCGTCTTACCGATGGCGTCGCGGGCTTGGGCGTCGGTGATGTCGACGTCGCTCAGCATCGGCGGATCGAGCAGCGGTTCAATCGTCTCTTCACGGATGACGCCGGTGGCACCGGACTCGAGCATCTCGTAGAAACGGGAGAACACTTCGATGGCCGGCTGGGCCACCCCAGCGTCGGTCATCTTCTGACGGGCGGCTTGGAGGCCAGCTTCAGACACAGACTTGTCCCTTCGTGAGCGAACGCAACCGATACTAGCCCTCACCCTCGGCCGGAAACGAAGCCGCACCGACGACCACTCAGTGGCGCTGACAACTAGTCGGTGACCTTGACGATGCCGTGGGCTCCCCGTTCGGCGTCCACCATGATGTGGCTGACCGCAGGGTAGTGCCCGGCCTCGGGGAAGGTCAGCTCGACGAAGCCGCCCTCTGCCGGTTGCAGCGCCAAGGCTTGGCCGCCGTTGCCCGCATTGCCGAACGCATCGACGCCGTCGCGCAACACGTAGGCGCCCTCACGATAGACGGTGTCGAACTGGCCGCCGACGATGTGGAAGCTGGTGGCGCGGTTGGGGCCAGCGTCGAGCACCCAGAACCGGATCCGCTCCCCCACCTTGGCCTCGAAGGGCTGCTGGTCGTACTGATTGGCGATGCCATTGAAGACCACCTTGTCGGGCCGCTCGGCGGAGACCGCAGCGGGGTCGATGTCGGTGGCCGCCTCGGCGGAGGTGGCGCCGTCGGTGAAGACCTCCGACTGCACGAGCACGTACTCGCGATCCACCGTCGGCAACCCGTCCTCGGGCTCGATGATCACAGCACCGTGCATGCCGGCGGCGATGTGCGCGCTCATCGGCATGGTGGAGCAGTGGTACATCCAGATGCCGGCCCGCTCAGCGGTGAAGGTGTAGACGAGGCTCTCGCCGGGCGCGATCGTGCGCATGGGCACGTCGGGGGCGACGGCGCCGGCGTGGAAGTCGATCGAGTGGCCCATGGTGCCGTCGTTGATGAGCGTGATCTCGAAGACATCACCCACCTTGCCGCGCAGGGTGGGGCCGACGCTGCCACCGTTGAACGTCCACCGGCGCTGCCACAGGCCGGGCGCCACCTCGAGTGGTTCCTCGGTGACGCGGAACTCGTGGCGGTGGACGGCGGTCTCCTGCAGAGCAGGCGCGACGGGGTTGACGATGGTGCTGAGCGTGGCGGAGGGATCCCCGGTGACCGAGCCGTGGTCGTGGCCGGTGGTCGGTGCCGTCGGCTCAGCCGTCGGGGCCTCTGACCCGCGGACGACCAGATCGAACGTCATGCCCATCTGTCGATGCCCGACGACCGTGCACCAGCCCTGCTGGCTCTGGCCGACGACACCCAGATCAAGTTCGACGATCTCGCCGTGCCCGACGCGCGGGGTTCGCAGATCACCGAACGCGATGTCATGCACGTTGGTGGCGTCGTCGTTGGTGAGGACGATGATGACGTGGTCACCCGGGTTGACCTCGGCCCGGTTCGGCTCGAACGTCATGCCGACGGCGCGGACCGGGATCCGTACCGTCGCGCCCGACGGGGCGACGGCAGCGGCGGACTCACTCGCAGCGGGAGCGCTGGAGAGCCCAGCGGCGCCCGGGTCGACGCCGATCCCGACGCTGACGGCCAGGGCGAGGGCCGCGACTCCGGCCATGACACCAGAGCCGGTCAGCGCGTTGGGCCGCTCGAACGCGTCGGCGGGCTCGCCCGCTGCTGCGCGTCGCTTCTCCACGACAGAGGCGCGGATGCCCTTGATCATGAGCGGGACGAAGACGAGCAGGGCGAGCAGCACGAGGGACGACAGGGTCACACGCACCCACCCCGGCAGCGGCAGCAGCCACAGCGCCAGACCGGCGTTGATGACGACGAGACGCGTCGTCGTCCAGCGGTCGAAGTGACGGGCGCCTGCGCGCACCACCCGCGGGCCGCCACCGAGCACCGACGGGAGGAGGTAGCTCAGGGCGCCGGTGAGGAGTTGGAGACCGAAGCCGACGATCCAGATGGAGGCGATGAGTGGGTAGCGGCCAGCGAGTTCGACGTCGTCGGCCCGTAGAACGTGGATCGCGGTCGCGACGAGGGCGACGACGGCCCAGACGGCGGCCGCGGCGATGGACGCGGGCGCGAACTCCTTCGGCGGGCTCTTACGCAGCGGGCCCACCAAGCTGCGACCCCAGTACACGATGGCCACGGCGTACAGCGCGATGCCGACGCCGGCCACGGGGCGCCAGCCGAAGGAGGCACCGCCGATGATGACCGCGAGCGACCCCAGCAGCATGGGAAGGGCGCGCTTCGCGAGCACCTCGGCCCGCTCATCCATGCGCGTGCGCAACACCGTCGGCCAGAACGTGACCAGCGTGCCGACCACCGTGAGGCCCACCCAGCCGAGCAGCATCGTCATGGTGTGGGCCACCAGCAGGTTGGCGTGCCAGTGGCTGTCCAGACCCCACGCGAGCAGCACGCCGAACAGGGCACCGATCGGCAGGCAGCAGGCCGCCGCCAAGTAATAGCGGATGCAGATTCGGAACCGGCCGGGCAGCGCGCGACGCAGGTCGCGGATGAGGATGGCCGCGTGCCACACGACGGCGAGCGTCACGAGAACCGCGCCCACCACCACGAGCCACCACTGCGCCAGAGGCACGCCGGTGAGTACCGCGGCGGAGCCGACCCCGAGCACACCGAGGCGACGGTTGTCGCGGCGTTTGGTGTCGTCGTCGTGCCTGGCGCGCAGCAGCGCCGAGGAGAAGTGGTTGCTCCACACCATGACGGCATGGGTGAGCGCACCGAGAGCTACCAGGTGGATCATCAACCACGTCGCCTCCGGCACCCACTGGTGCGCGATGGCCACGAGCCCCGCAGCGACGAGCCACAGCAGCAGCGCGAAATCGCGCATCGATCGCCCGCGCCTCATCCCCGCACCGCCGAGTAGACGACGGTGACGGCGAAGGTCAGGACGGACAGCACGGTGAGGACTCCTCCGAGTTGATATAGCGAGACGGTACCGGTGAGGCCGCCGCCGAGGCGCACGGCCATTCCGACGTGCAGCAGCACGAGCGGCCCCCACATGGCGGCGCGGTAGGGCAGGGGCCGGCCCAGCACCGTCGGGAAGATGATGGGCGCGTGAGCCAAGATCATGCTCACGCCGAAGCCGAGGAAGACTCCGTGGATGATGGCGTCGTAGTGACCGGAATGGACGGGCTGACCCACCACCATCCAGACGACGCCCGCGACGGCGAGCCACACGTTGCCGGCGAGGAGCGCGGCGGCGTTGTATAGACGGAGACCATCGGTGCGGATCATGCGCCGGCCGACGTCGTCGCGGATCAGCCACAACGCCACCAGCAGGCAGCAGAAACCGAGGGCGCGGGCTCCCCAGTTGGGGGTCAGCAAGGTGGCGACGGCGGCCGTCGCGGTCGCGGTGGCTGCGATCAGCAGGGTGGGGACGGCTCGCTTTCCCATGGTCAGTTGAGCCAACTCCGCGCGCTCGCCGGCGATGGTGAGGACGAGGAAGGTGGCGAGGAGTGGCAACACTGTGGGGAGATCGGTGATCAGCCAGAGCCCGGCGGCCAGCGCGGCGAATGCTGTACCCAGTGCCTGAGCGGCCACGAGCGGCAGAGGGGCGCGGCGCCAGAGAGCCAGGGCGACAAGGGTGAACGCCACCGTGCCGTCGAAGAGCAACAGTTTGCCCAAGGCTTCGGGGAGGCCGACGATCAGCGCGAAGGCGCCCGTCGCCAGAAGGCCGGGCGCTAGGTACGCGACGGGGTTGCGCAGAGCCTGGGCCCGCTCCAACGAGATCAAGGTGCCCATGAAGCCGAGCACCATGACGGGGCCGTGGAGGTCACTGAGCCGGGCTGACGCGACGGGTGCCCACACTCCGAGGCGGAGGAGGCCGGCGTTAAGCCCGGTCAGCAGCGACACCCCGGCCAGCGCGATGAACGCGACGCGCCAGCCGCGGGTGCCGTCAGTGGTGGTGCGCGTGGGCCGTGCCTGTGGCGTGGTCGTGCTCATGCGTCACCTCGTCGATCTCCACCCATTCGTCGCCGTCCAGACCCATGGCGGCGGCGGGGAAGAGACCGTTGTCTTCTTTGTGGATGTGGTCGCGCAGCGCCTTCTCGAACGTCTCCATGAGCGAGTGATCGCCGTCGACGATCGCGTCGAGGAGCTCATCGAGCGTGCGGTGCTCGCCGCACAGCGTGGAGACGTGGTCGGCGAACTCGTCACGGCGCTTCATGACGGAGAACAGGCCGACTTCCTCGGTGGCGGTGTGATGACCCAACAGGCCGCCGAGCCGCCTGCCGGCCGCCCGCACGTCGCCGACGTCGGCGATGGCGTGACGCAGGTCGCCGCACGCGTTGATGATCTCCACATGCTCCTCCATGAACCGTCCGATGACGGTGATGGAATCGCAGCCGCAGTAACTACACACGCTCGAGCTTGAGCTTCCAGGCCTCGGGACCCTCTTCGACGTAGCTCACGGCGATGGATTCGCCGTGGCGCTCGGCGATCTGAGCCAGCAGCGGAAGTGGGTTGTGCGGGGCGACGAGGACGAATGCGCCGCCGGGCTGAAGGCCGTCGACGACGCCGTGGATGGCAGCGTGGCGGACGGCGTGCGGGATGGCGCGAGCGTCGAGTTCCGGGAGGGAGGCGTCGTGGCCACAGCCGCAGCCGCAGCCACCCTTGGAGGCGGGGGTGAGATTCAGTTCAGTCACGATGTTCATAATACTCACTATTTAATTGTTTAAATAATCGGGTCCAGTGTTGTGTGGGGGCCTGCGCTCCCCCGTCGGCGGCGTCTGTGGTTGCCGAATGTCGAGAACGCCGGGCGCCCCGGTATCCTGTCCGGGTTGGCCCCGTAGCTCAGGGGATAGAGCACCGCTCTCCTAAAGCGGGTGTCGTTGGTTCGAATCCAACCGGGGTCGCCACACAGCACGACGCCCCCACTGCAGTCAGTGGGGGCGTCGTGCGTTGTCAGCGACCGTGACTCGTATTCAGCCTGGCGGCCGACGGTCAGCGCAGCGACCCGTAGGTCTCCTTCGCCTTGTGCAGCGCAGAGACGTAGCCCTCACGCTCGTACGCGCTGGCCTCAGCGTTCTCCGGCACCGCCAACAGGCCACGAGCCTTGCTCAGCGAGATCTCTCGCGCGCTCAACCACTTGGCCAAACCGTCGACGAGCACACTCGAGTACGCGGTCCCGTGACGCAGCAGCGCGGAGGTGGTCATGACCACGTCTGCGCCCGCGAGGATGTACTTGATGACATCGTCGGCCGTGTCGACGCCCGTGGTCGCCGCGAGCGATGCCCTGAGCTTGCCGTGCAGCACAGCGATCCACGTGCGGGGCAGGCGGGCCTCCACCGGCGAGCTCAGCGAGACGCCGGATTCGACTGTGACGCGACCCAGATCGATGTCGGGCTGCAGGAAGCGGTTGAACAGCACCAAGCCGTCGGCTCCGGCCGCGTCCAACTGGAGCGCCATGTTGCCGACCGACGAGAAGAACGGGCTCAGCTTCACCGCGACCGGGATGTCGACGGTGTCCTTGACGGCCGAGACGATCTCAACGTGGCGCTCCTCGACGGCGGAACCGGACATGAAGATGTCGCCGGGGACGAAGTAGATGTTGAGCTCGATCGCCGACGCGCCGGCGTCGGCCAGGCGTCGGGCAGTCTGCGTCCAGCCGCCCATCGACGAACCGTTCAGCGACGCGATCAACGGCACGTCGATCGCCTTGGCCGATTCCTCGACGAGCGTCAGGTAGGCGTGGCTGGCGTCGCGATCCGAGTCTGGGACAGAGGGGAAGAACGACAGGGATTCGGCGTAGGAATCCTCGTACATCTCCTCCAGCTCGGCCATGGCCTCGGCCTCACGCCGGATCTGCTCCTCGAACAGCGAGTACATGACCACGGCGCCCACTCCCCCGTCAGCCAGCGACTTCACGCCGTCGACGGTCTGGGTGAGCGGTCCGGCAGACGCAACCACTGGGTTGCGCAGCGTCAGCCCCATGTAGTTGGTCTCCAACGAGACGTGATGGCGGTCGATCATGCGTGGCTCCTCGGGTCTGCGGCGAACTCCTCAGCGCCGCGCATGGCCAGTTCTTCGTACTCTGCCCACCGTCGATCAACCTGATCTTGGGCGAGCTCGGTGAGGCGCGCGGCCTCTTCGGGGTCGGCGGCCTTGAGCACCTTGTAGCGCAGCTCCGCCGATTGGTACTTCGACAGCGACATCCGGGGACGCGGGCTGTCGAGCAGGAACGGGTTGCCGCCGAGATCGCGGATCACCGGGTTGTAGCGCATCAGCGGCCAGTGGCCGGAGTTCACGGCGCGGTACTGCTGCTCCAGACCCTTGCGGATGTCGTAGCCGTGCGCGATGCAGTGGCTGTACGCGATGATCAGCGACGGGCCGTCGTAGGCCTCAGCCTCGCGGAACGCCTTGAGGGTCTGCTGCGGGTCGGCACCCATCGCGACGCGCGCCACGTAGACCGAGCCGTAGGCCATCGCCTGCATGGCCATGTCCTTCTTGTTGGTCTGCTTGCCGCCCGAGGCGAACTTGGCGACGGCGCCCAGCGGCGTCGACTTCGACGACTGGCCACCCGTGTTGGAGTACACCTCGGTGTCCAACACGAGGATGTTCACGTTGCGTCCGGACGCGAGCACGTGGTCGACGCCGGCGGAGCCGATGTCGTAAGCCCAGCCGTCGCCGCCGACGATCCAGACGGAGCGGCGGATCAGCTGATCTGCCACGGATCGCAGGTCCTCGACGGCGGGTCCGCTCATGCCTTCAAGCTGCGCCTTGAGCCTGGTGACGCGCTCCACCTGATCCGCGAGCTCCGAGCCCGCCTCCTGCCGGGCGTTGAGGATCGAATCGACGAACTCGTCGTCGCCGAACTGATCCTTCACCTCCGTCAAGCGGGTGCGGGCCAGGTTCTCGTGCAGGTCAGCCGCGAGGCGCATGCCCAAGCCGAACTCGGCGTTGTCCTCGAACAGCGAGTTCGACCACGCCGGGCCGCGGCCCTGAGCGTTCTTCGCCCACGGCGTCGTCGGCAGGTTGCCGCCGTAAATGGACGAGCAGCCGGTGGCGTTGGCGATGATCGCGCGGTCGCCGAACAGCTGGCTCAGCAACTTGAGGTACGGCGTCTCGCCACAGCCCGCGCAGGCGCCCGAGAACTCGAACAGCGGCTCGAGGAACTGGGTGCCACGAACGGTGCCGAAATCGACGCGTGCGCGGTCGTTCTGCGGGATCTGCTCGAAGAACTCGACGGCTTCCTTCTCGGCCTCGCGCTCCAGCTTCGGTGTGAGGTTGATCGCGCGGCGCGACGGCTGGCCGATGGGCCGCACCGGGCACGCCTCGACGCACAGACCGCAACCCGTGCAGTCCTCCACGTAGACCTGCAGGGTGTACTGCGTCGACGGCAGACCCGCGGCGTTGAGCGGCGCGTAGAGGAATCCCTCGGGGGCGCCGTCGAGCTGATCGTCGGAATAGGACTTGGCGCGCAGCACCGCGTGCGGGCAGACGAACGCACAGTTACCGCACTGGATGCACGTCTCCGGATCCCATTCGGCCACGATCTCCGAGATGTTGCGCTTCTCGAACTTGGTGGTGCCGGACGGGTAGGAGCCGTCAACGGGCAGCGCCGAGACGGGGAGGTCGTCGCCGCGGCCGGACAGCATCGTCGCGGTGACGGTACGCACGAACTGCGGGGCGTTCTCCGGAACGGGCGGGATGAATCCGTGCTCCGACGTGGCCGCCTCGGGTACCTCTACCTTGTGCAGCTGCGCCAGCGTGGAATCGACGGCCTCGTGGTTCTTGCGCACCACTTCGGCCGACTTGCGGGCGTAGGTCTTCGAGATGGCGTCCTTGATCTTCTGGATCGCGGTCTCGCGGGGCAGGACACCGGAGATGGCGAAGAAGCAGGTCTGCAGGATCGTGTTCGTCCGCGACCCCAACCCTGCCGCACGAGCCACCTTGCCGGCGTCGATCGCGTAGACGTTGAGGCCGAGTTCGATGATCTTGCGCTGCATCGGCTCGGGCAGGTGCGCCCAGGTGTCGTCGCCGTGCGGCGAGTTCAGCAGCAGGGTGGTTCCCGGCCGGGCGAACTCCAGCACGTCGACGCGCTCCAGAATCGACCAGTGGTGGCAGCCGATGAAGCCGGCCTGGCTGACCAGGTACGGGGCGTGGATCGGGTTCGGCCCGAAGCGCAGGTGCGAGACGGTCCGCGACCCCGACTTCTTCGAGTCGTACACGAAGTAGCCCTGGGCGAAGGTGTCGTCGCTGGAGCCGAGGATCTTGATGGTGTTCTTGTTGGCGCCGACGGTGCCGTCGGAGCCCAAGCCGTAGAACACCGCACGCAGCGTCTCCGGGTCCTCAAGGTCGAGGGACGGGTCGTAATCGAGCGACAGGTGCGTCACGTCGTCGTGGATACCGACGGTGAACCGCGGCTTCGGCTTCTCCGCGGCCATCTCGTCGAAGATCGCCTTGACCATCGCGGGAGTGAACTCCTTCGACGACAAGCCGTAGCGGCCGCCGATGACGGTGGGCAGCACCTCGCGGCGACCGGATGCGACGGCCTCGGCCAGCACGCTGGACACGTCGAGGAACATCGGCTCACCGGACGCGCCGGGTTCCTTGGTGCGGTCTAGCACCGCGACGGTCTTCACCGAGGCGGGCAGAGCCGCGAGGAAATCGTCGGTCGGGAACGGGCGGTACAGGCGGATCTGGATGACGCCCACACGGCCGCCCTCGGCGTTGAGGCGATCGACCACCGGCGTGATCGCCTCGATGCCGGAGCCCATCACCACGACGACGCGCTCCGCGTCGGGCGCGCCGTGGTACTCGACGAGGTGGTAGCGGCGACCGGTGAGCTCGGCGAACTTGTCCATCTCGCCGGCGATCACCTTCGGTGCCCACGTGTAGAACGTGTTGGCCGTCTCGCGCGACTGGAAGTAGGTGTCGGGGTTTTGCGCCGTCCCGCGGATGAACGGGTTGGCGGGGCTGAGTGCGCGGGCGCGGTGTTCGAGCACGAGATCGTGCGGGATGAACTGGCGCAGCTGATCGTCGGAGATCTGCTGCATCGTATTGAGCTCGTGGCTCGTGCGGAAGCCGTCGAAGAAGTGGACGATCGGCAGGCGGGTGCGCAGCGTCGCGGAGTGCGCGATCGCCGCCATGTCGTGCGCCTCCTGCACGGAGGCCGAGCTCAGCAGGCATACGCCGGTCTGGCGCACGGCCATGACGTCTTGGTGGTCGCCGAAGATGGACAGGCCCTGAGTGGCGAGCGAGCGTGCTGCCACGTGGAAGACGGTCGACGTCAGCTCGCCGGCGATCCGGTACATGTTGGGGATCATCAGCAGCAGGCCCTGCGACGCGGTGAACGTCGTCGAGAGCGCGCCGCCCTGCAGAGCGCCGTGCATCGCGCCGGCGGCGCCACCCTCGGACTGCATCTCGATGACGGTGGGCACCTGGCCCCAGATGTTGGTGCGACGGTGCGCAGACCAATCGTCGGCCAGCTCGGCCATGGTGGAACTGGGCGTGATCGGGTAGATCGAACACAGCTCACTGACGCGATAGGCGACGTCGGCCGCGGCCTCGTTGCCGTCGATGATCATCTTCATCGGGTGCCCTCCTGAATCATTTCGATCGCGTGCACCGGGCACTGCTCGAAGCAGGTGGCACAGCCTGTGCATTTCTCGTAGTCGAATCGGTAACGGTTGCCCTTGCCGAGCTTGATGACGGCATCCTCCGGGCAGGCGCCGAAGCAGCCGTCGCACTCGAAGCAGTTGCCACAGCTGAGGCAACGGCGGGCCTCGAACTCGGCCTCTTCGGTGCTGAGGCCCTCGACGATTTCACCGAAGCCACCGATGCGCTGCTCACTCTCGGCCTCGGCCTGCTGACGGCGGGCGTGATCGCCGAAGTACCACACGTTCATCTGATCGAGGGTGACGATCGGGTTCTTCGGGCGCGCGATCCACTCGTCGGAGTTGAGCCACGCGTCGATGCGGCGGGCGGCCTTCTTGCCGTGGCCGACGCCGATGGTGACGGTGCGGTCCGAGGGGACGGCGTCGCCGCCGGCGAAGATGCCGGGAACGGCGGTCATCAGCGAGTTGGTGTCGACGTCGACGACGTCGTCGTGGAAGCTCATGCCGGGGATGGCGCGGAGGAAGTCGGTGTCGGCGCGCTGGCCGAGCGCCAGGATGACGGTGTCGGCGGCCAGCTTCTCGAACCGGCCGGTGCCGCGGGCCTTGCCGTCCTCGTCGATCTCCATGATCTCGACGGTGAGGTCCTCGTCGTTCATCTCCTTGATGGTGCGCAGCCAGTTCATCTTGACGCCCTCGGCCTCGGCGCCGGAGCGCTCCTCGTCGTGGGCGGGCATGTGTTCGGCGGCGCGGCGGTACACGACCACCGATTCTTCGGCGCCCAGACGACGGGCCACGCGGGCGGCGTCCATGGCGGTGTTGCCGCCGCCGTAAACGGCCACGCGGCGACCGATGACGGGGCGCTCACCGGAGGCGACGTCGCGCAGGAAGGAGACGGCGTCGACGACGCGGGAGGCGTCGGTGGAGGGGATATCCACGCGCTTGGAGAGGTGGGCGCCGACGGCGACGAAGACGGCGTCGAAGTTGCCCTCGGCCTGCGTGGCCAAGAGGTCCTTGATGGGGCTGTTCTGGCGGAACACGACGCCCAGCTCACGCAGGCGATCGATCTCCGCGTCGAGCACGTTGCGCGGCAGCCGGTATTCCGGGATGCCGTAGCGCATCATGCCGCCGGGCAGATCGCCGGCGTCGAAGATCTCCACCTCGTGGCCCAGCTTGGTGAGGTGGTACGCGGCGGACAGGCCGGACGGGCCTGCGCCCACCACCATGACTCGCCGGCCGGAGCGACGGCGCGGCTTCGGGAACTGCCACCCCTTCTCGATCGCCAAATCGCCGAGGTAGCGCTCCACTGAGTGGATCGAGACGGCGGCGTCGAGATCCTTGCGGTTACACGCGGTCTCGCACGGGTGGTAGCAGACGCGGCCGTGGATGGCGGGGAACGGGTTGTCGGCGACGAGCTGGCGCCAGGCGGCCTCGGCGTTGCCGGCCTTGATCAGGCGCAGCCACTCCTGAATGTTCTCGCCCGCGGGGCAGCCCGCGTTGCAGGGGGGAAGCATGTCGAGGTAGATCGGGCGACGTTGCCGAACCGGACCCACACGACCAGCACTTTGACTCAGATCCGGCTGGATCGTCATGTCCCTTCGATCGGTCGCCATGACTCGTGTCCCTTCTATGGGTTCTACTACAGGTCATCGTAGAACGCTTCGATGAGGGACGTTGGCCGGGGTCGCGGAACCCTGTCGGGGTATTCCCGCGGCAGTCTCGATGGGCAAGCGTGAAAAACCGACCGCTTTTTCGTGGTACGCGACCAATACAGCTGCGTCACCCGAAGAAGTGGTCGGTTGTTCACGCCTTCATGAGGAGATGGCCCCTGCGACTAGTCGCGCGACAGCAGCAGCGCCTCACCCTGGCCGCCTCCGCCGCACAGCGAGACGGCGGCCTTACCGGCGCCCCGACGGCGCAGCTCCAGCGCCGCATGCAGCGCAACCCGGGCACCGCTCGCGCCGATGGGATGCCCCAGCGCGATCGCTCCACCGTGCACGTTGGTCTTCTCCAGCGGGTAGCCCAGCGCGGTGGCCGAGGCGGCGACGACGGCGCCGAACGCCTCGTTCACCTCGATGAAATCCAGATCCTCCAGCGCCCACCCGGCTCGCTGCAGCGCGTTCTCGATCGCCCGCGCCGGCTGCTCGTGCAGCTGGGTGTCGGGGCCGGCCACCTGACCTGGCGCGCCCACCTCGGCCCACACCTCGAGCCCATTGGCCTCGGCGTACTCGGCCGAGCAGATCACAAGCGCGGCGGCGCCGTCGGAGATGGGCGACGAGTTGCCGGCCGTGATCGAGCCGTCTTTCGAGAAGGCAGGGCGCAGGCCGGCGAGTGATTCGACGGTGGTGTCCGCGCGCACGCCCTCGTCGGCGTCGAGCACCAGCGGAGCCCCCTTGCGCTGGGGAATCGTCACCGGGGCGATCTCGTCGGCGAACACGCCGTCGGTCTGGGCTGCGGCCGCGCGCTGATGCGACAGCGCCGCCGCCTCGTCCTGAGCCTCGCGCGAAATGGACCGTTCCACGGTGCCGCCCTCGGTGAGCACGCCCATCGACACGCCGGAGGCGGCGTCGTCGAGCCCGTCGCGGGCCACCACGTCCTCCAGCGCCGACGGCCCGTACTTCACTCCCCCTCGCACACGCGCTAGGTGCGGCGCGTTCGTCATCGACTCCATGCCGCCCACCACGAGCAGCTCGGCGTCGCCGGCTCGGATGGCCCGCGCGCCCAACGTGATCGCCAACAGCCCCGAGAGGCACACCTTGTTGACGGTCTCCGCCCACGTGTCCATGCCCAGCCCCGCCGCGACCGCGACCTGCTTGGCCGGGTTCTGCCCACAGCCGGCCTGCAGCACCTGGCCCATGATGAGGCCCTCGACGGCGGCCGGCTCAACTCCGGCGGATTGCACCGCGGCCTTCACCGCGTGCGTCCCCAATTCGACGGCGGACAGCGCGGCCAACTGCCCCAACAGACGACCCTGCGGGGTGCGGGCGCCGCCCACGATCACGACCTTGCGGCTCATGCCGCCTCCTCCAACTCGACGGTGAATTCGGGCTCGGTGCGCTCGCGCACCTCATCTACAGTGTGCCCGGGCGCGACGCGGCGCAGCACCAAGCCGCCGTCGATGATGTCGAAGACGGCGATGTCGCTGATGATGCGCTGCACCACCCGACGCCGGTGAGCGGCCGCGGCGGCCAGGCCGATGCCGCTGGCGCCGCCCGTGACGAGGGCGTGGCGCCCGGCGAGAGACTCACTCATGGGTGTCCTTCCTAGGGGTCAGAGCGTTGGTGATGATGGTCATGCAGGCCTCGAACACGTCGTCGGGTATCTGGGCGGTGGTGCGGTCCGGGTCTGGCCACGACTGGTAGCGCATGCCCACCATCTCGCCGATGCCCATGAGCGCCCACGCCGCGACCTCGGGGTCCACAGGGGCGATCTCCCCCTCCTCGACGGCGTCTGCCAAGGCTTCGGTGTACCCGGCCTGGATGCGCTCGTAGTGGAGGTGCAGCGCGTCGGGGGCCACGAACCACGCCTCGCGGATGATGGGATACACCGCGGGGTTGCGGGCGATGAAGTCGAAGTAGGCGCGGAACCCGCCCCGCTCGGCTTCGAGCCTGGTGGTGGCACCCTTGCTGCCCTCGCTCATCGCCATCCGGAGCTGGCGGTTGAGGTCGATGACCACCTCGGTGAACAGTTCCAGCTTGCCCGGGAAGTACAGGTAGAAGGTACCGAGCGCCACGCCGGCGGCCTCGGTGATCTTGACGATCGACGGCGGCGTGGCGCCGCAGCACGTCCTCCACCTCGGAGGGCGACACGTTCTCGCCG
>DYZF01000066.1 GCA_020741375.1 Tessaracoccus flavescens | reverse complement strand
GGCTCAGGGAGCCCAAACTTGCCCCACTGGCCCCGGCCTCGGCGAGCAGGAGCAACAGCTCCAACGCCCTGTCGATCGCCTCAATGCGCGGCAAACTCCCGGAGGCTGTGGGATGGTCGAGAGTCATAACTGACAGTCTTCCACCCCTTTCCTTCAAATGGGACTTTGCAAGCCGCTTCTCATCAGTTATTGTTTCGACAGACAACGAAACAGTACGTTTCAACAGGAGAAACGATGACTTCGCAATGGCGACGACGCCTGCTCAACACCGGGATCATCCCCGTGATCGTGCTCGATGGCGCGAGCGCCGCGGACGGCCTCGGTGCTGCGCTCCTCGACGGAGGGGTCGACGTCGCGGAAGTCACGTTGCGCACCTCCGCAGGACTTCCCTCCATCGAGACCATGGCCCGCAACGAGAACCTCTTCGTCGGGGCCGGCACCGTGCTGAGCGTGCAGCAGGTCGACGACGCCGTCGCGGCTGGTGCCCAGTTCATCGTCAGCCCCGGGCTCTTGCGCCCTGTGGTGGAACGCTGTTTGGAGCTGGGCGTCCCCGTCCTGCCGGGCGTGGTCACGCCGTCGGAAGTCATGACCGCCCTTTCGATGGGTCTCACCCTGCTCAAGTTCTTCCCCGCCGGCTCCTTCGGCGGCCCCTCCACCGTCAAGGCCTTCGAGTCGCCGTTCGGGGAGGCGCAGTTCGTGCCCACCGGCGGCGTCAGCCAGGCGAACCTCGCCGAGTACCTCAGCCTCGGCAACGTGCCGGCAGTGGGTGGCTCGTGGATGGTGGCACCGTCGTTGCTCGCGGCCCGCGACTTCACCGCCATCACTCAGCTGTGCAGCGAGGCCGTCAGCGCCGCTCGCGCCATGGGGAAGGACGCGGCATGAGTCTTCTTGACCTTAGGTCCGCCGACGACACCACCTACGACGTCGTCTCCCTCGGCGAGGTGATGCTCCGCCTCGACCCAGGGGAGGGGCGCATCAGAACCGCGCGCACCTTCAACGCGTGGGAGGGCGGAGGCGAGTACAACGTGGCCCGCGGCCTGGCCAGAGTGTTCGGGCAGCGCGTCGCCATC
Organism: Tessaracoccus flavescens; assembly: GCA_020741375.1. Lineage (GTDB taxonomy): Bacteria > Actinomycetota > Actinomycetes > Propionibacteriales > Propionibacteriaceae > Arachnia > Arachnia flavescens_A. The sequence continues at coordinate 2,067 of DYZF01000066.1, read as the reverse complement.
GTTACCTCGCTGGTGGATAACGAGGTGGGTCGCCTCGTCGAATCCTTGATGCTCGCCGGTGGCGTGGACGTCTCGCACACACACTGGGTGGCCGACGACGGCTGCGGTCGCACAGCTCGCAACGGCCTCAACTTCACCGAGCGCGGCTTCGGCCTCCGAAAGGCGAAGGGTGTCTCGGATCGGGGACACACTGCCATCGCTCAACTGGCCCCCGGTGACGTCGACTTCGACCACCTCTTCGGTGAAGTGGGCGTGCGCTGGTTCCACACTGGCGGAATCTACGCCGCACTCTCCGAGCAGGCGGCCGCCACCGCACTGGCCGCGGTGCAAGCCGCCAAGCGCCACCGCGTCGTCGTGTCCTACGACCTCAACTACCGCCCCAGCCTCTGGAAGGCCATCGGCGGTCAGGCCCGCGCCCAAGAGGTCAACCGCGAACTGGCCCGCTTCGTCGACGTCATGCTCGGCAACGAGGAAGACTTCTCCGCCGGCTTGGGCTTCGAGGTTGAGGGAGTGGGTGAGAATCTCAACACCCTCCCTGTCGACGCGTTCACCGCGATGATCGAGAAGGTCGCGGACGAGTTCGACAACTTCAAGGTGATCACCACCACCCTGCGCTCGGTCACCTCCGCGTCGCTCAACGACTGGAGCGCGCTGGGCTGGAGCCGAGCCGACGGCGTCCTCCAGGCCGCCGACCGTCGCGACATCGAGATCATGGACCGCGTCGGCGGGGGAGACTCCTTCGCCTCCGGCGTCATCTACGGTCTGATGAACGGCGAATCGCTGCAGACCAGCCTCGAATACGGCGCCGCGCACGGCGCCCTGGCCATGACCACCCCGGGCGACACCTCCATGGCATCGCTCGACGACGTCCTCCATGTCGCCCGCGGCGGCAGCGCACGAGTGGAGCGGTAAATGGCAATTGAGCGAGTCGACGTCTACGTCACCAGCCCCGGGCGCAACTTCGTCACCCTCCGCATCCTCACCGACGACGGCATCGTCGGCTGGGGCGACGGCACCCTCAACGGCCGCGAGCTGACCGTGGCCGCAGAGCTTGAGCACCACGTCGCGCCGCTGCTGATCGGCCGCGACGAAGGGGCCATCCAAGACACCTGGCAGTACCTCTACCGCGGCATCTACTGGCGCGGCGGCCCGGTGGCGATGACGGCCATCGCCGCCGTCGACATGGCACTGTGGGACATCCTCGCCAAGCGCGCAGGCGTCCCCCTCTACGCACTGCTCGGCGGGGCATCGCGGTCTGGCCTGCTGGCCTACGGTCACGCGTCTGGCTCCACCGTCGAATCGCTCTTCGCGGCGATGGACAACCAACTCGCTGCCGGCCTCAAGGCGATCCGCGTGCAGTGCGGCGTGCCCGGCCTCGGCCAGATCTATGGAATTGGCGGCGACCAGAAGCCGGGGGAGAAGTACTTTTACGAACCGGCCAAGCGGCACAGCGTCGACGGTCGGCCAGCCCCCGCCGAGGAGGCGTGGGACACGGCCAAGTACCTCGCGTTCTTGCCTCGGGCCATGGATCAGGTGCGGGAGCGCTACGGCGACGACCTGCCCCTCCTGCACGACGTGCATCACCGGCTGCGCCCGCACGAGGCCGCTCGCCTCGCCAAGGACCTCGAACCGCACCGGCTGTTTTGGCTGGAAGACTGCACGCCCGCAGAGGACCAAGAGGCACTGCGCGTCATTCGCCAGCACTCCGTCACCCCGCTAGCCATCGGCGAGGTGCTGAGCAGCGGCTACGACTACCGCCAGCTCATCACCGAGCGCCTCATCGACTTCGTCCGCTCGTCGCCCACCCACGCCGGCGGCATCACCGGACTCAAGCGGCTGCTCGATTGGGCCAGCTTCTACCAAATCCGCTCCGGCATGCACGGACCCACCGACGTGTCGCCCATCGGCTACGCGGCGGGGCTGCACCTCGGCCTGGCCATCCACAACTTCGGGATCCAGGAATACATGCCGCACAACGACGAGACGCTCGACGCCTTCCGCCCGTCATTCGTCTTCTCCGACGGCTACCTCCACCCCGGCGACGCCCCCGGCCTGGGCGTCGACCCC
>DYZF01000065.1 GCA_020741375.1 Tessaracoccus flavescens | reverse complement strand
GTACCACGAGGAGATCGGGCTAGCGCTCGCGGAAGCTGGCGTGCACGCTCTCATCGAGAAGCCCTTGGCGAAGGACACCGGCGCGGCGCGCCGCCTCGCGGACGCGTTTGCAGCCAAGGGCCTCATTGGCGCCACCGGCCACATCGAGCGCTATAACCCGGCGCTGCAGAGCCTTCGTAAGCGGCTCGAGGCCGGAGACCTCGGCGATCTGTACCAGGTCACCACGCGTCGCCAGGGCCCGTTCCCCGCTCGCATCGCCGACGTCGGCGTCGTCAAGGATCTCGCCTCCCACGACATCGACCTCACCGCGTGGGTCACCCAGCGCAAGTTCGAGCTGGTGGCCGCCCGCACGATGAGCAAGGCCGGGCGCGAATACGAGGACATGGTGGCTGCCACCTGTCAGCTCGAGGGCGGGCTCATGTCGAACCACCTCGTCAACTGGCTGACCCCCACCAAGGAACGCCTGACAATCGTCACAGGCGAGAAGGGCATGTTCGTCGCCGACACTTTGACGGCGGATCTCACCTTCTACGCCAACGGCACGGTGCAGACCACGTGGGATGACATCGCCCAGTTCCGTGGGGTCACCGAGGGCGACGTCACACGCTTCGCCATCGCCAAGCCAGAGCCGCTGCGCACCGAGCACGAGAACTTCCGCGACGCGGTGCTCGGCAAGGAATCCGACATCGTGACGATGGAGCAGGGCGCGCGCGTCGTCGAGGTATGCGAGGCAATGATCGAATCGGCCAAGACCGGCCAGTTCATTTCCCTGAGCTAGCCCCGTAGCGCCAACGACGGACGCAGCTAGCAAAGGCCGGGCCACAGGCTCGGCCTTTGCTTTACTCAGGGGCCCCTACTGCCCCGTCCTCGCGTACTTGGCCTCCGTGGCTTCCTTCATCGGACGCCACCAGGCCTCGTTTGCCACGTACCAATCGATGGTGGCCTTCAGGCCTGCCTCGAAGTCGCGGTAGCGGGGCTCCCAGCCCAGCTCGTCGCGCAGGCGCGTCGAATCGATGGCGTAGCGCAGGTCGTGGCCGGGCCGGTCGTTGACGTGGTCGTAGGCGTCCGCGGGCTGGCCCATGAGGGTCAGGATCAGCTCGATGACGTCCTTGTTGTTCTTCTCGCCGTCGGCGCCGATGAGGTAGGTCTCGCCCATCTCACCGGCCTCGAGGATGCGCAGCACGGCCAAGTTGTGGTCGTCGACGTGGATCCAGTCGCGCACGTTGAGGCCGGCGCCGTACAGCTTGGGGCGGGCGCCGTCGATCACGTTGGTGATCTGCCGCGGGATGAACTTCTCGACGTGCTGGTACGGCCCATAGTTGTTGGAGCAGTTGCTGATGGTGGCGCGGACGCCGAACGAGCGCACCCATGCGCGCACCAGCAGGTCGGAGCCGGCCTTGGATGCCGAGTAGGGGCTCGACGGGTTGTACGGCGTCGTCTCGTGGAAACGCTCGGGATCGTCCAATGCGAGGTCGCCGTAGACCTCGTCGGTGGAGATGTGGTGGTAGCGCACGTCGTGCTTGCGCACGGCCTCGAGCAGCCGGAAGGTGCCGACGAGGTTGGTGTCGATGAACGGCGACGGATCGTTCAGCGAATTGTCGTTGTGGGATTCTGCGGCGAAGTGTACGACGGCGTCGCTGGCAGCGGTCAGCTCATCCACCAGTTCGCCGTCGCAGATGTTGCCCTCCACGAGCGTCACGCGGTTCTCCGGCAGACCGTCCAGCGAGGACCGGTTCCCCGCGTAGGTGAGGGCGTCCAGCACGGTGACGGTGTCGTCGGACTCCGCCAGGACGGTGCGGACGAAGTTCGAGCCGATGAAGCCGGCGCCGCCGGTGACCAACAGGTGAGCCATGTCTCGATCCTAGTTGGCCACCGCAGGCTGGGGCGCCCCGTGCGAGACTTAGGCCATGCGTGGAATCATTCTGGCCGGCGGTTCCGGAACGCGGCTGCACCCGTTGACCTTGGCGAACAGCAAGCAACTGATGCCGGTCTACGACAAGCCGATGATCTACTACCCCCTCTCCACTCTGATCCTCGCAGGGATCCGCGAGGTGCTGGTGATCACAACGCCCCACGAAGCGGAGGCTTTCAGGCGCCTGCTGGGCGACGGCAGCCAGTTCGGCATCAGCATCCAGTTCGCCACGCAGCCCGAGCCCAAGGGCTTGGCGCAAGCATTCACGATCGGAGCCGACTTCGTCGACGGTCAGCCGTCCGCCCTCATTTTGGGCGACAACATCTTCTTCGGCCACGGGCTCGGCACCCAGCTGTCAGCGATGGGTGCCATCGACGGCGCAGCCGTGTTCGGCTACCGCGTCGACAACCCCCGCGCGTATGGCGTCGTTGAGTTCGGCGACGACGGCCGCGCGCTGTCCATTGAAGAGAAGCCGGAACACCCCAAATCTCACTATGCCGTGCCGGGCCTGTACTTCTACGACGCCGACGTCGTCGACATCGCTGCCAACCTCCAACCGTCGGCCCGCGGCGAGTACGAGATCACCGACGTCAATCGGGTGTACCTGGAGCGCGGCACGCTGCACGTCAGCATCCTGTCGCGCGGGACCGCCTGGCTCGATACCGGCACGTTCGACTCCCTCAACGACGCCGCCAACTTCGTGCGCACCATGCAGGCGCGCACCGGTCTACAGATCGGAAGCCCGGAAGAGTCTGCGTGGCACCGTGGTTTCCTCGACGACGACGGCCTGCGTCGTCAGGGAGAGGCATTGAGCAAGTCCGGCTACGGGTCGTACCTGCTGAGGCTCCTTGACGGCGAGTAGGCCGCTAGCGCAACAGCGGATCAACTAGGCACGAGTATGAGGATGGACGCCGTCGGCGCTGCGGACCGCATCATCTAGAGTGGCCGCGTGTCCAAAGTTCTGACTTCACTTCCTGTCGGAGAGCGTGTCGGCATCGCCTTCTCGGGCGGCCTTGATACCTCCGTCGCCGTCGCCTGGATGCGCGAGGCCGGCGCCATTCCCTGCACCTACACCGCCGACATCGGCCAATACGACGAGCCCGACATCGAGTCGGTGCCCGGCCGTGCCCTCGAGTACGGCGCCGAGATCTCGCGCATGATCGACTGCCGCGCCCAACTCGTCGACGAAGGCCTCTCGGCCCTCGCCTGCGGTGCGTTCCATATCCGCTCGGCCGGCAAGGCGTACTTCAACACCACGCCCATCGGGCGCGCCGTCACCGGCACGCTCCTGGTGCGCGCCATGGCCGAAGACAGCGTCTTCATCTGGGGCGACGGCTCCACCTACAAGGGCAACGACATCGAGCGGTTCTACCGCTACGGCCTCATGGCCAACCCCCAGCTGCGCATCTACAAGCCGTGGCTCGACGAGGAATTCGTGCGCCAGCTCGGTGGTCGCGATGAGATGAGCCAATGGCTCACCGAGCGCGATCTCCCCTACCGCGATTCCAAGGAGAAGGCCTACTCCACCGACGCCAACATCTGGGGCGCGACGCACGAGGCCAAGACCCTGGAAGACCTCAACGTCTCCCTCGAGACGGTGGAGCCGATCATGGGCGTCAAGTACTGGGATCCGTCGGTGGACATCGACACCGAAGAGGTCTCCATCCGCTTCGAGCTGGGCCGCCCCGTCGCGATCAACGAGGTGCGCTACGACGATCCGGTGGCTCTCGTGATGGCCGCCAACGCCATCGGCGGCCGCCACGGCCTCGGCATGAGCGACCAGATCGAGAACCGCATCATCGAAGCGAAATCGCGCGGCATCTACGAGGCCCCGGGCATGGCGCTGCTGTGGATCGCGTACGAGCGTCTGCTCTCGGCCATCCACAACGAGGACACCCTCGCGAACTACCGCTCCGAGGGCCTGCGGCTCGGCCGACTGCTCTACGAAGGCCGCTGGCTGGATCCGCAGTCGCTGATGCTGCGCGAATCGATCCAGCGCTGGGTGGCGTCCGCCGTCACCGGCGAAGTGGACATCAAGCTGCGCCGCGGCGACGACTACACGATCCTCGACACGCGTGGCCCCCACCTGTCGTACCAGCCGCACAAGCTCTCGATGGAGCGCGTGGAGGACGCCGCGTTCGGACCCACCGACCGCATCGGCCAGCTCACCATGCGCAACCTCGACATCGCCGATTCGCGCGAGAAGCTCGAGCTGTACGCGGCTCAGGGCACGCTGCTGGCGGCTCACCAGGACCTCATCGGTCGCTTGGAGTCGGGTGGCGCTGCGGACATCGCTGAGATCGGTGCCACCGGGCCGTCGGAGGTCGACGACGCGGTCGCGGCCTCGTCCTTCGACAGCGGCACGGACTGACCGACACGGTGTCTCACCGTGAGACACCACTCACCACTCATGGGACGGTGTCTCACCGTGAGACACCGCTCATCCCGCCAGTGCCAAGCTGTCTCACCCGTGACGGCTGCTTGATCAGTACCTAGAAGTGGGCTTGAGCCAACGCTCAGGCCCACTTCTTTCGACGTTTACGAACAGTGTTATGTGAGTACTGGTACTCAGACGTACCTAAGCCCCGTACCCAGACAAATCGGGTAGTTGCCCCCACTGAATCGGAGGTTCTTCAAGGCGAATTCTTGACACGCTTGGAGTACCGAAAACGGGGTTTCGGAAGACAAGAACTGGGGGCTCGACATGACCGACACCACACCATGTGTCACCTACTCGAACGTGTTCCTTCACTCGCTGCTGGACGACGGCGCAGCCGCCACGTCGCGCAGTGAGCGCCGCGAGCAGCAGATGCTGCGGGCGCAGGCAGAGGCCTTGTGCGCCCAGTGTCCGATGCTCAGCAAGTGCTTGACCGACGCGATCACCCGCTTCGACGTTGCGGGCTTCGTCGCCGGCACCACGCGCCGTCAGCGTCAGGAGATCCGCTCCCGCCTCGGGGTCCACATCAACACCGACGACCTCGACACGTTCGCGGGTGTCAACTCCGGCCGCCAGTTCGATCGCTACGAGATCTACCGCATGCGCGCCGCCAACCCGGACCAACCGCTGAGTGCGATCGCCGCGAAGGTGGGCTGCTCCGTGTCGACGGTGAAGCGTCACCTGCGTCGCGTCGAGAAGGAGGGCGGCCCGAGCCAGCGCCCGGCCCGCCGGATGCCCACGGCCGCCCAGGTGGTCGCAGTGGCGGACGACGTCAAGCGCGGCGTGCGTAGGGTCGCGGCCTGAGCGCTTGCCTATCGGGCTACGCCGCAACTCGTCAGGCAGAGGCGCGGCGCTCGACGGCAGGGAACCAGCGGTCCAGCTCGTCGACGGTGCCCAGGTCGGCGAAGTTGCCCGTGACGTAGTCCGCCGCAGCCTTCACCTCGTCCGGAGCGTCGCCCATCGCCACGCCTCGGCCGGCCCATTCGAGCATCTCGATGTCATTGCGACCATCACCGATCGCGAGTACGTCCGCCTGAGCAATGCCCAGCTCGCGGCACACCATCTCAAGGCCCGCCGACTTGTCGACGCCCTTGGGCGCGATGTCCAGCCAGGCCGACCAGCCGACGAAGAACGACACCTCGTGCAGGCCGAGCTGGGAGACCATCTCGGCGAACTTCTCTTCGGTGCTCTCCGGATCCCGCACCACCACGCGCGAGACCTCGCGCGAGGCGAGCTCGTCGATGCTCTCGATCGTGACCTCGCCCAGCAGTTCGCCCGGTGGGAAGTGGCGGTTCGCGCGCCAATCCAGCCCGTCCTGCACGGCGATCGCCGCCTGCGGAGCGATCTCCGCCGCGCGTCGGACCACCTCGGCCGGATCGAAGCGCACCTCGTGGCGCACGTCGAACGGCGGATACGTCACCACCATGGCGCCGTTCGACGACACCGCCCAGCCCGACGGAAGGTCGAGATCGTCGAAGATCGGCTTGGTGGCCAGCCACGAGCGACCGGTGGACAGCACCACCGTCGCGCCGGCGTCTACCGCGCGACGCACCGCGGCGTGCACCTCCGGCGGCATCACGCCGTATCCGTCGACGAGGGTGCCGTCGATGTCGAGCGCGACCAGTCTCGGGGTGAACGTCATAGTTGTCCTATCAGTGCCTTGAGGCCCAGCATCCCACCGACGGGTTAACCGACGGTGGACAGCGGCCAAACTGCGTGTAAAGAAGCCCCAGCTCAGACCGGCAGCAACGCCTCTCGGCCGCCGAGGTACGGGCGCAGAGCTTCGGGGATGCGGACGGAGCCGTCCGCCTGCTGGTGGTTCTCCAGCAGCATGATGATGATGCGCGTCATGGCGCACAGGGTGCCGTTGAGCGTCGCCACCGGGCGCACGCCGTCGGCAAAACGGCCACGGATGCCGAGCCGTCGGGCCTGGAACTCGGTGCAGTTCGAGGTGGAGGTCACCTCGCGGTAACGCTCCTGCGTGGGCAGCCACGCGTAGCAGTCGAACTTGCGGGCAGCCGAAAGGCCGAGGTCACCCGAGGCGACGTCGAGCACCTGGAACGGGATCTCCAGCGCCTGCAGGAACTCCTTCTCGAAGGCGAGGAGCTTGTCGTGCCACGCCTCGGCGTCGGCGGGATCGCAGTGGACGAACATCTCCACCTTGTCGAACCAGTGCACGCGGAAGATGCCGCGGGTGTCCTTGCCGTAGGAGCCGGCTTCGCGGCGGAAGCACGGCGAATACGCGACGTACTGGCGCGGCAGGGTGTTGCCGTCGAGGATCTCGTCGGAGTGGTACGCGGCCAGCGCGACCTCGGAGGTGCCGACGAGATACAGGTCGTCGGCGGGCAGGTGGTAGACGTCCTGAGCTGCCTGACCGAGGAAGCCGGTGCCCTCCATGGCCGACGGCTTCACCAGCGCCGGCGGGATCATCGGCGAGAAGCCCCACTCGGTGGCCTTGGCCATGGCGAGGTTGAGCAGCGCGATCTCGAGCATG
>DYZF01000064.1 GCA_020741375.1 Tessaracoccus flavescens | reverse complement strand
GCTGCCGCATCGAGGTGGCCGACGAGGTGACCACCACCACTCACGACTACAGCTTCGCCCGTATCACCCTGACCACTTTCTGGTGCACCTTGGCCGACGGCGATCCAACGGCCACCGAGCACGAGGAGTTGGCATGGGTGCCGACGGCGAACCTCGCATCCCTCGAGTGGGCGCCGGCCGACATCCCGGCAGTTGAACTCATCACAGCGAGCGTCGCGTGAGCGGTGACCCGAGCTACGGCCGCCCCATAGACGCAGAGCCGGAGGGGGCCACGTCATTCGATGTCGACATGAGCTGGGCCACCGGGTTCGCCCGCGACGTGGATTTCGGCTTCATCACCGGCGACACGCACTCACCGCGGGTGGACCATCCCGAGGTCGTCGCCAACGCCGAGGGCCACACGGTATTGCGCTCGATCCGGAGCGAGCTAGCCCGCTGCAAGGCCTTCACCTTCTCTGTGGCCTTCGTCTCGCCGCGAGCCATCGCGCTGCTGAAGCAGGAACTGCTGGAGTTCACGGGGCGCGGCACGATCATCACCTCGGATTACTTGTCGTTCAATTCGCCGGCCGCCTTCGCGGAACTGCTGAGCCTGTCGGCCCTCGGGATCGACGTTCGCATCCACTCGTCCAAGGCCTACCACCCCAAGGGGTATGTCTTCGAGCACGAGAACTCCATCACCGTCATGATGGGCAGCGCCAACCTGACCGAACACGCACTCGTCGACAACCACGAGTGGAACCTCAAGGTCACCGCCAGCCATCGGAGCGACCTTCACCGTCAGGTCCAAGACTTGTTGGCTCTCCAGTCAGCGGAGTCCTCGGCCCTCACGCAAGAGTGGATCGACGTCTACGCCCAGGCCTACAACCCGCCGGCCCCACGGCCCTCCCGTCCGACCACCGCGGCCGTCCCGCGGCCCAAGGTTGAGATCCTGCCCAACCAGATGCAGCGCGCAGCCCTGAAGGAAATCGCTGCCGTGCGCGAGGCTGGCGAACGACGCGCCGTCGTCATCTCTGCCACCGGCACCGGCAAGACAATGTTGTCGGCGCTCGACGTGCGTGCCGCCGGAGTTGATCGCGTGCTGTTCCTCGCGCACCGAGAGCAGATCCTCGACCGAACCATCTTCGAGTACCAGAAGGTGCTCGGCGGCGACACCAGCGACTACGGCAAGATCGCCGGCAGCCGTAAAGAGTTCGATCGGCGCTACGTCTTCGCGACGGTCCAGTCCCTGAGCCGCCCCGAACACCTTGCGGCGATCCACCCGCGCGACTTCGACTACGTCATCATCGACGAAGCCCACCGCTCGGGCGCCGAGACCTACCAGCGCATACTGTCCCACCTCCAACCCGAGTTCGTGCTGGGGATGACGGCCACTCCCGAGCGTCTCGACGGCTTCAACGTGTTCGAGCTGTTCGACCACAACGTGCCCTACGAGATCCGGCTGAACGACGCACTTGAAGCGGACATGCTGACCCCGTTCCACTACTACGGCGTCACGGACGTGACCTTCGACGACGGCACCACGGCCGATGCGGAGACCGACCTTCGCTACCTGATCAGCCCCGAACGGATCAGACATCTGGTGAACGCGCTGGAGACTTACGGGCACGCGGGCGTCCCTCCGCGCGGACTCATCTTCGCGAGCCGCAAGTCCGAGGCTGCTGAGCTTGCTCGGGCCCTCACCGGGCAACAAGTGCATGGTCGCTACCTGCGGTGCCTGGCCCTCAGCGGCGACGACACCGTCGCGGCCCGAGAGGCCGCCGTCGCCGAACTTGAGGCGGGCAACCTGCACTATCTCGTGACGGTGGACGTGTTCAACGAGGGCGTCGACATTCCGACGGTGAACCAGATCGTCATGCTGCGCAACACGCAATCCCCCACCGTGTTCGTCCAGCAGCTCGGCCGTGGGCTGCGGAAGGCCCCGGACAAGGACTACGTCGTCGTCATCGACGTGATCGGCAACTACGCCAACAACTACATGATCCCGATCGCGCTGTTCGGCGATTCCTCCCTGAACAAGGAATCGATCCGGCAGAAGCTCATTTCTGCCGAGGAAAGCGGCGTTCTGGCCGGGCTCTCCAGCGTGCGGTTCGACCGGATTTCCCAGCAGCGTGTCCTGGATTCGCTGAAGCAGGTGAAGCTCGACTCCCTCACTGAGTTGAAGCGCGCCATGGCCGCCATGCGCAACCGCGTGGGTGACGTGCCGAAGCTGTGGGATTTCCATCGCTTTGATTCCACTGACCCTGTGATTCTGGCAACCAAGAAGAGGCACTACCCGGCGTTGACGCACCACTTGATGGGGGCTCCGCTCTCACTGAGCGCGGAAGAAGACCAGGCGCTTCACCTGCTGTCGACGGAACTCATGACCTCGAAGCGGCTCCACGAGTTCGTGTACATCGAGCTGCTGCTGCGCGGATGGGTGGTCACGCCAGAGGCGTTTCATTCCGAGCTGATCGCACGTGGCCTGCGTGCCACGTCGCGTGAGATCAACAGCACGCCGCAGACGTTCACGCTGGAGGGATACCCCGAGGCAGAGGTGAAGAAGTATCAGCGCGGTGTCGCTGAGAAGATCGGCGACGGGGTCAGGATCCTTCCACACGTCCTGGAGGCCTATCGGAGCGGCGGGCAGTTCGCTGACGAACTCACCGACGTGATCCGAACCGGTCAGGCGGTCGTGAGCAGTCGCTATCACAGCGCGCCACTTTTCACGATCGGGCGACAGTACGGACGTCGCGACGCTGCACGCCTTCTTGGCTGGGCACGATCCTTCACCGCGATCATCTATGGGTACAAGGTGGACGTCGCCACGGGTGTCTGTCCAATCTTTGTGACGCTCCACAAGTCCGATGACGTTGCCGCAAGTGTCGCCTATCAGGACACGCTGGTCGATGAATCGACGATGCGCTGGTTCTCGAAGAGTAGGCGAACGCTGGTCAGCGACGAGATCCAGCCCATTCTGAGCAACGAGGTCGAACTGCACGTGTTCGTGAAGCGTGACGATGCCGATGGAGGCGACTTCTACTACCTCGGCCAAGCCAGGTCGGAAGCTGCGCGGCAGGAGCAGATGCCAGGGAAGGACGGCGAACTCCTCGACGTCGTCACGATGGATCTGAAGTTCCTACGGCCGATCGAGCGGTCCCTCTTCGACTACTTCCACCCGACGATCACCGAGTAGCCGCTGCACTTCACGCCGCGCGCGGGGGAATGCCTGATCAGTCGGAGAACTGGGTGGCGTACAGGTTCGCGTAGTGGCCGTTGGCCAGCAGCAACTCCTCGTGCGTGCCCGACTCCGCCACGCGGCCGCCCTCGATCACCAGGATCTGATCAGCGTGACGCACCGTCGAGAGGCGGTGGGCGATCACCAGCGACGTGCGGCCCTCGCGGGCGTTGTCCAGCGCCTCCTGCACGGCCTGCTCCGATTCAGAATCCAGGTGCGCCGTCGCCTCGTCGAGCACGAGGATCGGCGGAGCCTTCAACAACAGGCGGGCGATCGCGAAGCGCTGCCGCTCGCCGCCACTGAGCCGGTACCCACGCTCGCCCACCACGGTCTTGAGGCCGTCGGGCAGACGGCGGACGAGGCCCGCGATCTGGGCCGACTCGAGCGCCGCCCACAGCTCCTCGTCCGTGGCCGTCGGCTTGGCGTACTTCAGGTTCGCCTCGATGGTGTCGTGGAACAGGTGCGCGTCCTGCGTCACGTAGCCGATCTCGCGCTGGAGCGATTGGAGCGTGACGTCGCGCACGTCGTCGCCGGCGATCTGCACCGAGCCGGAATCGACGTCGTACAGGCGGGCGAGGAGGTGGGTGATGGTGGTCTTGCCGGCACCGGACGGGCCGACGAGGGCGACGGTCTGGCCCGGCTTCGCCTCGAAGCTCACGCCCCGGAGCACGGGCTCCGACTTGGATTCGCCCAGCGCCGCCGTCGGCTCCAACGATTCGATGGAGACCTTCTGGGCATCGGGGTAGGTGAACCAGACGTCGTCGAACTTCACGCTCGGGGCGCCGTCGACGGGCTTGGCGTCGGCCTTGTCGGTGATCAACGGCTGGAGGTCCAGCACCTCGAAGACGCGTTCGAAGCTGACCAGCGCGGTCATGATGTCGACGCGCAGGTTGCTGAGCTGCATCAGCGGGCCGTACAGGCGGGCGAGCAGCGCCACCAGCGCGGTCAGGGTGCCGACGGTGAGTTGATCGCGCACCGCCGCGACGCCGCCGAAGCCGTAGAACATGGCGGTGGCGAGCGCGCCAACCAGCGTCATCGCGGTCATGAACGTGCGCGAGACCATGGCGATCTTCACGCCGGAATCGGCCACGGCCTTCGCCTGGCCGGCGAACTGGGCGTGCTCCGTCGCAGGGTTGCCGAACAGCTTGACGAGCAGGGCTCCGGAGACGGAGAACCGCTCGGTCATGGTGGCGGACATCTCGGCCTGCTGCTGCATGCGGTCGCGGGAAAGGTCTGCCAAGCGGCGCCCCACGAGCTGCGCGGGGATCATGAACAGCGGCAGCAGCACCAGCGCGGCGAGCGTCAACTGCCAGGACAGGACGAGCATCGAGCCGAGCACGAGGATGAGGGTGACGCTGTTGCTGACCAGCGTCGACAGGGTGCTGGTGAACGCCTGCTGGGCGCCGTTGACGTCGGACTGCAGGCGCGAGACCAGCTTGCCGGTGTGCGAGCGGCTGAAGAAGGCAATCGGCATGCGCATGACGTGATCGAAGATCTGCGTGCGCATGGAATAGATGAGGCCCTCGCCGATCCGGGCTGAGCACCAGCGCTCCAGCAGGCCGATGGCCGCCGAGAGCAGCGCCATGCCCGCCACCGCGAGCGACAGCCAGACGATGAGGGACGTGTTACCGGCGAGGACGCCGTCGTCGATGATGCGCTGGAACAGCAGCAGCGGTGCCACTGAGAGCGCGCTGGCGACGATGACCGCCGCCATGAACGTGATGATGAGGCCCTTGAAAGGGGCGCCGTAGGCGATGACTCGTCGGGCGGTGCCGCGATCGAGCTTGTGGTTCTTGATTTCTGGGTCTGTTGCGAGGCGGCCGATCATCCGGCCACCCATGCCACGTCCTCCGACACTCATGAGCCGCTCCTAACTGCCTCGCTGGTCAGAGCACGAGGCTACTCAGCCAGCCTTGCGCCAGCCAAACGATATAACGTTATCGCCTATCGATATATTCCCGCGCATCGTTGTGGTGGTCTGTGAGCGCCACCTCCGATCGGTTTCGCGTTACGAAGCCATATTGGTCGCGTAACTCGAAAAGTGGCCGCTTGGTCACGGCATCGTCGCGAGACCCGCTGCGTCTAGAGTGCTCCGAGACGCCACAACGGTGCGGCGGGGTTGGAGAACGGGCGATGCGCGGAGCAGCGGGGCGGATGATCCTGCGCTACTGCACGTTCTTGGTGGGCATCATCATCATGTCGTTCGGGGTGGCGCTCTCCGTCCAAGCCCTCATCGGCACGACGCCCATCTCCGCGATCCCGCTCGTCATGAGCCTCGCCACCCCCTTCACCCTGGGGCAGTACACCGTGGCGATCAACGTCGTGCTGTTCATCGGGCAGATCCTGATCCTGCGCCGCCAGTTCGAGAAGATCCAGATCCTGCAGATCCCCGCGGCGTTCGCGTTCGGCGGCGCCTGCGACCTCGCCCTCTGGATCCTCCGCGACGTACAGCCCACCTCCTACCCCGCACAGCTGGCCACCTCGATCCTGGGCTCGATCGTCTTGGGCATCGGCGTGTGGCTACAGGTGTCGCCCAAGGTGCTGACGCTGGCCGGCGACGGCTTCATCGTCGCCATCGCCAAAGTGACCAAGCGCCTGTTCGGGCGGGTCAAGATCATCGTCGATTCGACGCTGGTGGCGATCGCGATCGTCTTGTCGCTCGTGCTGCTCGGCGGGCTCGAGGGCGTCCGCGAGGGCACCGTCATCGCCGCGTTCCTGGTTGGCTACGTCGTGAAGCTGCTGCAGCGCAAGATCCCGTGGCCCGCGGCGCTGAGCCCGATGCAGCCGCCGCGCTGAACCGCCGCGACAGTCCCCTACCTGCACAAGAACACCCCGGCAGGCGGGCCCCGACGGCGACGCCTAGATCTGGGTGCGGTGGAAGTTGAGGTACGAGCGGCTGTCGGTGGGCCCGCGCTGCCCCTGGTAGCGCGAGTGGTGCTTCTCCGCACCGTACGGCGTCTCCGCCGGCGAGCTCAGCCGGAAGAAGCACAGTTGGCCGATCTTCATCCCGGACCACAGCTTCATCGGCAGGTTCGCCATGTTGGACAGCTCCAGCGTCACGTGGCCGGTGAACCCCGGATCGATGAAGCCGGCGGTGGAGTGTGTCAGCAGACCCAACCGGCCCAGCGACGACTTGCCCTCCAGCCGTGCCGCGACCCCGGCCCCCAGCGTCACCCGCTCGTAGGTGGACGCCAACACGAACTCGCCGGGGTGCAGCACGAACGGCTCGTCCTCGGTGACCTCGATGAGCCGGGTGAGGCCCGGCTGCTCCTGCGACGGGTCGATCGACGGGTAGCGGTGGTTCTCGAACACCCGGAAGTACTTGTCGATGCGCACGTCCACGCTGGACGGCTGCACCATCGCCGGATCCCACGGATCCAGCAGGATTCCCCCGGAGTGAACCTCGGCCAGAATGTCGCGATCGCTGAGCAGCATGGGCACGAGCGTAGCTTGGTTAGGAGCTCTTCTCCGGGCGTCTGAGAACCGTGAACCAGCGATTTCCGTAGCTCACCTGCTGCCCCTCGCGCACGCGCACCTGCGTGCCCTCCGGCGCCGGATCCAGCTCGCCGCTGGGCGTCACGAGCGCGGTGCCGTTGGTGGATCCACGATCGACGATGTAGACGCCGCGCAGGTCCGCACCGATCAGCACGTGGGTGCGCGAGATCATCCGGCCGTCGCCAGATGCCGGCACCAGGTGCACCTCGTCGGGGTCGTCGTCGGTGCGCTGCGGGTTGCGCCCCAGCAGCACGGTGACGCTCAGCTCCACCTCGCGGCCGTCGTCGAGCCGCACGTACCAATCCTCGTCACCGGCGCGCTCGCCCGAGATGGGCAGGTGGGCGATGCGTGTGCCGTCGGTGTCGACCACCTCGCCGAACTCGCGCTTTCGCACCTTCACCGACGGCTCGATCACCGACGTGGGTGTGGGCAGTGGAATCCAGCTCTTGCCGGCGGGCAGTGGCTGCACCGACGGCGGGGGCGGGGGCGGCGGGAACGTCGGCGACAACGCGCTGGTGGGCCCGGGGAACGGGGCCTGTTCCGCAGGCGGGACGGGCTTCCACGGGTTGGGTTCCGACGCGGAATCGGCGGCCTCGGGCGTGGATTCAGACTCAGCGGCCCCCTTCGGCACGGTCTCCGACGGGAGGCCTGGCAGCCACGCGGGGGCGGGGGCGTCGGGCGCAAACCGGCCGTAGTTGGACCGGTCCAGTCCGACGAATCCGTCCGCCGGCAGCCCCGAGGCGGTCACGCGAGGTGACCGCTCCTCCTCGCGCCGCTGCTCCGGGAACTTCGGCTCCACCACGACGGCGCCCACCGCCAGATCGTGCCAGCCCTGGCGACGTTCGTGAACGATGAGGAACACGACCAGCAGGATCCAGCCGACCACCGAGACGATGAGCGCCACGAGGATCAGCTGCCGGATGAGGGCTCGCGCTGAGCCGATGGGTTCACCGTCGCGCAATCCGACGACGCGCACCCCGGTGGCGATGCCCCCGATGCCGGCGCCGCGCTGGCCGTAGCCCCAGAGCTGGTAAATGCAGAACGCGACCGCGAGCGCCACCCCGACGAGGGTGACGATGACCGCGCCGGCGGAGGTTTGAACGATGTTGAGCAGCAGGACGACGATGCCGAACAGGGCCAGCAGCGGGAGTGCGTCAACGATGCCAGCACCGACTCGTCTACCGAGCCCGGCTACCACGGCACCACGCGGAATAACCCGAGTCACACACACCTCCCTGCCTGAGTGCCCCGTTGACGCGAGCCTACCGGGCAACGGGTCGCCAACAGCTTCACTTGACCCTCCTGAAGGACTTCGTGGACAGGAAAGACGCGATCCACCGCAGCGGATTGATCGACCTCCGCATCCCTCGATGCAGCGCCTTGGACGATCCCCAGTAGTCGGCCGCCACCCGCTCCGTCGGCTCCCCGGGCGCAAAGACCACCCAGTCGGCCTCCTTCGCCAGCGAGATCGGGTCCGTGGTCTGGGTGAGCCGCGGGAAGTCGTCGATGAGCCCGGCGGCCTGCTCGGATCGCGTGCCGGCCGTCGACGGCGAACGCCCCAGATCGCGCGCCCGGTCCACCATCTCCGCCCACGCGCCGGCCACCCGGTTGGCGATGACGGGGTGGTGGCGCCGCTGGGATCGACGGCGCAGCTTCAGCCCCAGCACCACGGCCACCGGCACCACGACCGTCAGCAGCGGAATGCCGGTGAGGGCCACGAATGCGCCGATGAGCGCCCAGTCGATCGGGGCGTCCTGAGCCGGAGGTTCGCCGGGGTCGATGGGGAGCTGCTCGTCCGGCGGCGGCACCTCGGGGCGCAGCGGCGGAGGCGGCGGGTTCTCGATGTAGGGCTGCGGCTCGGGCGCCTTCGGCACGTTGTCGTCCTCGAGCGTGTTGGTGACGGGCGGCGTCGGATCGAACGTCACCCAGCCGAGGCCGTCGAAGTGCAGCTCGGGCCATGCCCCCACCTGTTGGCCGGTCACCGCTGCGGAGCCGGTGGCGCGGTAGCCGTAGATCACGCGGGCGGGGATGTCGATCTCGCGCGCCATGAGCGCCATGGCCACCGCGTACTGCTCGTGGTCGCCCACCATGCGGCCCGGGTCGGCGAGCAGGGTCATGAGGCGCCGCTCGGAGTGGCCGGGCGCCGAGGCCGCCTCGTCGGGCTGGCCGTGACTGAAGTAGCCCTGGCGGAGGTTCTCCTCCAGCCGGAGCGCAGCCGCGCCGGCTGTGGGGGCGCCGTCGGTCCAGAGGCGGGCGAGCGTGCGCAGCTCGTCGGGGACGCCCTGCGATTCGGGGAGCACGTGAGCACCGGCTGGTGCTGCGCCGATGGCGGAGGCCGAAGGCCGCGGCGCCGTCGTGGTGCCGAGCGTGTAGTGATCGCCGTCGCGCAGGCCGGCGGTCGCGAGCCCGGTGCCGCTGGCGCGGTTGTAGAAGAAGTTCTCCCCTAGCGCGATACTGCGGTCGCCGTCGAAGCGGATCTCGGTGGTGCGTCCGACGGTGGGCGTCCAGACCCCCTCGTACGCGCGGATGCGGACGGCGAGGTCGCGGGCGGCGCCGGGGGTGTCGTCGTCGATCCACTGCCCGACGCGAGCGAACGTGGTGCCGTCCACTAGGTGGTTGTCGAGGGTGCTGACGCGATAGCTGAGGCCGTCGTAGCGGTCGAGGGTGGCGAGGCGGATGATGTCACCTTCGGCGGCGCCGTCCACCTCGAACAGCACGTCCGCGAGGTGCTGGGTGATGTTGGCGCGGTAGCCCTGCAGCGGGGACGAGTAGCGCTCCACGTCGATCGGCGGAACTGCGCCGGCGCGCAGCGTGGTGCGTTCAGGCCCGGCCGCGACCACTGGCACCACGGCCGCCGCCACCAGCCCGGCGACGGCGAGGGTTGCGGCCCCGAACGCCCACAGGAACGGGCGGACGCGCGGGCTGGTGTCGGCCAGGCGCTGCCGGGCCACGCCGCGGCGATGGCTCGACCACACCAGCACGATGACGAAGAAGATCGCCCCCACCACCAGCGGCCGGTACGCGACCTGCGAGCCGACGGCGGCCCCGACGATGTACGCCCCGGCCAGCGGCAGCCACGCGAGCATCGGCCGGCGCGAGGTGAGCGAGATCAGCATGGCGAACAGCGCCGAGGTGAGCGCGACGAAGCCCGGTACCGCCAGCAGGTTGAACGTCTCGCCGATCGGCGGCTCCAAGGTGAGCATGTCGCGCCAGGCCGTCACCGGCCCGACGAGCAGGCCGAAGAGGGTGCGCGGCGTCGGCACCACCATCGCGACCGCTGAGCTCGGCATCACCAAGAAGCTGCCGGCGAGGAACCAGGCCGCCAACCCGGCCATCCCTGTTCGGCCGGCACCCCACCGTCGGTGGGCGGCGAGGATGGCCAGGCCGATCCCGATAGCGCCGAACCCCAGCACCGTCAGGAACAACCACCCCGTGCCATAGACGGGGAAGAACGCGAGCGCCACCAAGGTGAGCAGGGCCATCACCGCGACCGCGTCGACGGCGACCCACAGGGCTCGGCCTCGGGTCAGTTCCCCGAAGTGCCCGCGACCCGCGGGCACCGCCGCCCGGCGCGGCACCGTCGACGTGCTCATTCCATGGCCTTCCGCATGGCGCGCGGCAGGTGTTCCAGCTGCCCGATCTGCAGCACGGTCACGTTGCCGGCGGTGCGGGCGCGGGCCTCGTCGCCGAGGCTGACGCGGATGCCGATGACGCGGGTGTCGACGTCGAAGTGCGAGCAGGCGGCCCGCAGTTGCGCCATCGTGGCCGTCGACCCCGTCACGCACACCGCGACCGACGCGCCGGGCTCGCGTCGCAGCACCCCGTGCACCAGATCGACGACCCCGCCGCGCGTCGTGCCCACCACCCCGGACAGCTCGTCGAGCGTCCGGCCGGGCGTCACCGTCACGAGGGTGTCGCGGGAAGTGAGCAGCGCCAGCGGCGATTCGGCGTGCAGCGTCTGCAGCGCCACCGATCCGGCGCAGGAGATGGCCAGCTCGAACTCGTCTTCATCGATGTAGGAGGCGCGCCCCGTGTCGAGGCCGACGACCACCCGCGACATCCGCGATTCCTCGAACTGCTTCACCATCAGCCGCCCGGCGCGCGCCGTCGAGCGCCAGTGGACGTGGCGGCGATCGTCGCCGGGCGCGTAGGGGCGCAGGGCGTGGAAGTTCATGTCGGCGGCCGAGAGGTGAGGGGTGGCGTGGCCTTCGAGATCGTGGACGAAGCCGGTGTGGCGGCCCGGCAGCGGCACCGTCCGCGGGTGCACGTAGAGATCGGTCTGCTGGGTCCACTGGCTCTCGCGCCCGGTGAGCGCGAACGGATCACCCTGCACGGAGCGCGCCGGGCCGATCCCCACCACCCCGCGATTGTGCGTCGGGATTCGGAAGGTGTGCGCCGACGACTCCCCCGGCTTCAGCGCGGGCAGCGTGAAGCTGGCCGAGGTGTCGCCCACCGGCAGGTCCATGCGCGATCCCCAATGCCGGCGCTCGGCGGCGTTGGTGGCGGTGAGGACGCCGGATGCGGGCTCCCCCACCACGACGGAGCGGCCCTCGAGCCCGACGGCCACGTCCAGCCGCGGCTTGCCGATGGTGAACAGCAGGGCTAGGCCCACGGTCGCGATGGCGAGCACTCCCACGACGGTGAACTCCTGCCAGCCGAACAGCAGGCCGAGCCCGACCGAGACGATCCCGGCCGTCAGGCAAACCCATCCGGCGCTGGTCATGCCGGTGGCCTCGTTGAGCCGCCGATAGCGCGCAACGAGGCCGGCTGTGGTGGGTGGGTCGACGACCTCGGGCGCCTCCCACCGCGGCGGGGTCAGCGTCATGCACGCTCCGTCGGAGGCGGCACCGCCCCGATCACACCGGCCATGACGTCGACGGCGCGCACGCCGTTGAACTCGGCCTCGGGATCCAGGATCAGGCGGTGAGCCAAGCATGGGATGGCGAGCATCTTGATGTCGTCGGGGACGACGAAGTGGCGGCCCAGCGAGGCGGCCCACACCCGCGACGCCCGCGTCAGGGCGAGTGCGCCGCGAACCGACGCCCCGAGGCGCACGTCGTCGGCCGACCGCGTGGCCTCGGTGAGCCGCACGATGTAATCCAGCACCGACGATTCGATGTGCACCGCCCCCGCAAGCTGGCTCATCTCGGCCACCTCCGCCGCGGAGACCACCGCGGGCAGCGCCGTCGACTGGGGGCGGCTGCCGCCGCTGGCGAGGATGCGCATGGTGGTGTCGTGATCCGGGTAACCCAGCGTCGTCTTCATGAGGAAGCGGTCCAGCTGCGCCTCCGGCAACCGGTAGGTGCCGGCCTGCTCGATGGGGTTCTGGGTGGCGATCACCATGAACGGCGCACCCACCGGGTAGGAGGTGCCATCGACGGTGACGCGGGATTCCTCCATCACCTCCAGCAGCGCGGACTGGGTCTTCGGCGAGGCCCGGTTGATCTCGTCGGCCAGCACGATCGACGCGAAGATCGGCCCCTGATGGAACTCGAACTCGCCGGTCTTCTGGTCGTAGATCGTCACGCCGGTGACGTCTGAGGGCAGGAGGTCCGGCGTGAACTGGATCCGGCTGGTGGTGCCGGCGACGCTCTGCGCCAGCGCGCGGGCCAGCGACGTTTTGCCCGTGCCCGGGTAGTCCTCCACCAAGAGGTGGCCCTCGGCCAGCAGGCAGGCGACGGCGAGCCGGATGGCCTCTGTCTTGCCCATGACGACGCGCTCGATGTTGGCGACGATGTTGGCGAAGTTCTCGCCGAACCAGCGGGCTTGCTCAGTGTTCACGGTTGGGTCCTCGGGTGGTGGTTAGTAGTTGAAGCTGGGTGAGTAGGCGCCGTCGTTCAGCGAGCAGGTGACGCTGGCGGCGGGGGCCGGGATGTCGGGGAGCGGCGCCTCGGGTGTGGAGGCCGGGTCTGGGATCGTGAGGGTACGGGCGGCGGAGACGAGTTGGCCGCCGGTGGCGTCGACGGTGGTGGTGGTCACGGCGGCGCCGTCGGAGTCTCTGGCGACGATGGTGCAGTGGCCGGACGCCACGTAGGGGAAGCTGAACCGCGAGAGGGTGCCGTCCTGCGCGCGGTAGGTGGGTTCGGCGATGCGGCCCAGCGTGATCGCCTGCGGCTCCGACGCCTGACCCGTGCCGTACACCCAGCGGAAGTAGGACGTGTCGCCCAGCGGGAGGATGCGGGCGCGGGACGTGCTGCGGGGCTGGCAGTTGTCGGTGGTGGTGGATTCGCAGAACTGGTAGCCGGCCGGATCCCACCCCGCGGAGGCGATCCAGTCGTTGGCCGCGGGCACGGCCAGCGCTGCCACCTCCGTCGCAGAGCGCAGGCGCAGCGTCGCGGCGTCGAGTCTGGCGGGTGCTGGCTCGGGCGCGCGGGGACGCACCGGATCCTCAACCGTGTAGACCGCCGACGTGCGATCCCCCACCTGGGCCCGGAACTGGAACCGGTACTGCTGGCCGTTGGTCAAGCCCGCGACCACGCCGTCGGCGGGAAGCGGCAGCCAGCCGTCGCCGGTGGTGTACTCGACGGCGACCGCGGACGGGTCGTCGATGTTGGTGCTGACGGTCCACCGCACCTGCCCGTCGCCCACCTCAGGGGTGACGGATTCCAGCGCGGGTGCTGGCCAGGCGACGGCGTACTCGCTGGTGGCGCCCACCTCGGCCGTGCCCGCCCGGTTGGTGGCGGTGACGCTGAACCGCGTGGGGGTTTGACCCATGCCGGTGATGGTGGCGCTGATCGGGTTGGCGAACGGCGCGGCGACGGTGATCGCCCGGTCCGGGCTCGGGCCGGCCGCCGTGACCGGGGTGACGACGAACTGGCTGATGTCGCCGCCGTTGGGGTTGACCTGATCGCGGTTGAGGGTGACGGTGAAGCCGCCGCCGATGTCGTCGTGGATGGCCGCGACGTTCAGCTGGGCGCTGCCGCTGGGCAGTCCGGTGCCCCAGTCGGGATCGGATTGGGGTGAGGGGTCGGACGAGAACTGGGCGTTGCGGGCCACGACGTCGAACGTGAACGGCTCGCCGTTGGTGAGGCCCGTCCAGGTGTAGCCGCGGGCGCTGGCGCCGCCGGGGACCAGCAGCGGCTGCCCCACTTGCGTGCCGCTGGCGTCGAAGCGCCGCAGGTAGTAGCCCTCGATGGGCGAGCCGCCCTGGGCGGATTCGTAGACGCGCTCGTGGGTCCAGCCGATCTGCAGTTGGCCGTCGCCGAACTGCGTCGTCGGCTTGGCCACCGGGAGTGGTTTCGCGTCCGGCCGCAGCTCTTGGGATGCGGGCGAGGGCGGCGAATCGCCCACCGCGTTGCGCTCGATCACGCTGACCCGCCACGCGTGGCCGTTCTTGACGCCGTCGATGGTGCAGGATTCCGGGGCGCACTCTGCGGTGACCGGATCCAGGCCGTCGGCGGTTGCGGTGGCGATGCGTCGCGTGATGGGCGAGCCGCCGTCGCCGCCGGACTTGTACTTCACCGAAATGGTGCCGTCGCCGGCGGTGCCCGCGTAGGGAGTGGAGGGGGTGCCCGGCACGGCGACCACCGTCAGGCGGATCGTCCCCTCGACGCGGCGGTCTGGATCCAGGGTGGCGTCGAGGATGGTGTAGGTGGCGGTGAGGACGCCGCTGAACCCCTCGGCCGGGGTGATGGTGACGAGGTTGCCCTCGCGGCTGATCTCGCCGTCGCCCGCGATGATCCGGGGTTGGCCGGTGATGGTGATGGTCTTGTCGCGCAGGTACGACAGGTCGTTGATGGTGGGGTCGAAGGTGTGCGGCTGGCCGGCCGGCAGGTCGTCGAACGTGTCTGGGACGGCGGTGGGCGGATCGAGCCGCGACGAGATCACCTCGAGCCGCACCTCGAACGGGGTGCGCCCGTCGGCGGCGTCGACGGCGTAGCCGGACAGCACCGTGAACTCGCCCCGTTCGGCGAGCTCGTGCGCGGAGGCCAGCAGTCGCGTCCCCTGCAGGCGCCAGACGATCTCGACGCCGCCGGCCGTGTGCCGCAGGTCATCGATGACGACGGCTTGGCCTTCGGGGTCGCGGAAGAGATCGTGCAGGTCCAGCACGGCGTCGCCCTCCCCGGGCCCGATGTGCAAGGTGGGGTGCGCCACCAGCAGCGTGGGTGGCAGGTTGGCCGGCAGGAGATCGTCCTCTTCCTGCTCGCGGACGGCGTTGGGCGCGCGGGTGACGTTGACCTTCAGGGAGACGAACGCCGTCTTGGCCGAGGAATCGCCCTCCGGCACCACGTCGCTCACCTCGAACACTACGGAGGCCGGGCCGACGTGGCCGGGGTCGGCGACGAAATCGACGGCGGTGGGCCCGGACGGCTTGGCGTGGCCGTGGGTGGAGCTGACGTTGTCCGCGGTGGTGAGCTTCACGCTTCGGCCGGCGGTGCCGACGATGTACTCGTCGACGTTGATCTGCAGGGGCTGGCCGGCGACGGCCTCCACCACGACGGATGGGTCGCGCAGCACCGGCACCGAATCCTCACGGCCGGGCACGGTGATGAGGCCGCTGCTCTCGTTGCCGTCGGGATCCACCACCACGTAGCGGATCTGCTGCATCCGCGCCGTGATCGGCACCGTCACGAGCCCGTCACCGCTGACCCGGGCCGACTCGTCGTTCGGCGCGCCGTACGGCGGCACCTCCACGCGCAGATCCTCGGTGGCGCCGTCGGGATCCACGTCGTTGCTGCGCACGTCGATCTCGGCCCATTCCTTGTCGGCGATGGCCTCCAACGCAACCGTGTCGTCGCGGGCCACGGGCGGCGCGAGCGGGGCGTCGGCGTCGACGACGAGCGTCAAGCGGCCGGAGCCGGGCATGCCACGGGAATCCTTGATGGCGTAGCGGCCCGTGTAGGTGCCCTCGTCGAGGGGTGCGGTGAGGACGAGGTCGCGGTGATCGACGACGCGGGCGGTGATGCTCGGATCGTCCATCTCGACGGGGTTCGCGGAGGCGTAGGCCACTTGATCGCCGTCGATGTCGTAATCGTTGCCGAGGGCGTAGATCTGCACCTGACGCCCGGGCCGCACGGTCACCTGATCGTGGCCGCCGACGGGAGCGAGGTTGCTGGGGTTGGGTTGGGCGACGCCGACGCGGATCTCGCCGACGGCGCGGGCGCCCAGGGAGTCCACGACCGCGTAGTGGAAGACATCGGTGCCGCGGGAATCGGGATAGGCCTCGTAGCTGAGGTACTCCTCGCCGACGGCGACCACGCGGCCCAGCCTGGGGCCGGAGCCGAGACCGACGAGGCGGACGGCGTCGCCGTTGGGATCGATGCCGTCGAGCGGGATGGGAATGGGGCTGGTGGAGCCGGCGATGACGCGCTCGATGACTTGGCGCGGTTCGGGCGGCGAGTTGGGGGCGTCCTCGCCGATCACTTCCACCCGGACGCGCGCCGTCGTGGTGCGCCCCTCTTCGTCGACGATCTCGTAATCGAAGAAGGTGTTCTGCCGGTTCGTGCCGGCGGGCACCGCGATCTGTACGCGGTGGCGGTCGATCCAGATGCCGTCGCCGAAGGGGCTGTTGAGCACGCGGCTGAGCGTGAGGTCGAGGCCGATGGGCGAGGAGTCGTTGCGGAGCAGGTCTGCGGCCACCGTCGATCCGGCGCGGACGCGGACGACGTCGTCGGTGGCCTGCGGGGCGACAGAGCCGGTGGTGGGCGTCGGGATGACGACGATGGTGCCTTGGGTGATGAACTGCCCGTCGGACAGGTTGTAGGTGAGGGTGACGGGCGCGTCGGGCGTGAACTTGGCCTTGATGGTGAGCAGGTGGCGGCGTTCCAGCACCAGCTCGAGCGCGGGGTGCTCGCTGACGCTTTGGATGACGAGCACGTCGCGGTCCACGTCGGTGTCGTTGAGCAGCGGATCGGTCATGACGGAGCCGCCGGGCGGCAGCAGAACGACGTCGAGTGCCGCGACCGGTGGGTTGTTGCTCTTGGGTTCGGTGATGTCGATGCGGACGAGGCCGTTGGCGGGCGGGCCGGTGACGACGGTGTAGAGCAGGTAGTAGGTGCCGATGCGGTCGGCGCGGAAGGTGAACGTGCCGTCGCGGAAGTTGCGGGTGACCTCGCAGTCGGCGCAGTCGATCACCTGCACGTCGCGCAGGCTGAGCGCGCGTCCGCGGGTGATGGGGCCCACGTCGTTGGCGAGCGGATCAACCGTCAACTCTTCACCGACGGTACCGGTCGCGTAATCGCCGTGGGCGACGGGCGGCAGCAGTTCGTCGCCGACGATCACCTGAAGGGTGCCCTGCTGATCGACGCTGCCGTCGGAGACGACGAGGTGGATCAGCTTGGTGCCGGTGGTCTTGCCCACGTCGTAGTAGGTGAGGGTGCCGTCGGGGGTGAACTCGACGAAGTCCTCGGAGCCTTGGTCCATCCATGCGTCCTTGAGGACCAGCGGGTCGCCGTCGGGGTCGCGCCAGTCCAGCAGCACGCGGCTCTGGATGACCTGCCCGAGCGACGTGCGCAGC
>DYZF01000063.1 GCA_020741375.1 Tessaracoccus flavescens | reverse complement strand
CCGTCGTGAGCGTGATCGTCAACCGCTGCCCACCGGGCGCCATCAACGACGTCGCGGGGCACCTCGCCCAGATGCTCGCCGAGCGGGGCCTCGAACGGGCCAGGCTGTTCGCCGTCCCGGAGCGCACACTCCCCGACAACGGGATGATGCCGCTCGACGACGTCGCTGGCATCCGGCAGTGGCTGGCCGGCTTGGCGTCTGAGTCTGAGGCTCGGTCCCAAGTGGCAGTGCAGACGTTGGCGGGCTCGGTCCGTTCGCTCGACGGGCAGCTCACCGAACTGACCGATGGGATCGCCCGTCAGGACGAGGCGCTCGACGAACTGCGAGGCCAAGCGGTTCTCGCCTACCGCCAGGCCGCGGCCGATGTGAATGAGGCCGCCGGTGACGGCACCATGCTTCGCGGCGAGATTCTCTCGCGCTGGCAGGACTTGGTGGGCACAGGCGAGTTCATGCGGTCCATCGAAGAGCGAATCAGCGCCGTCCGCGACCGCATCACCGGCTGGTTCCGCGGGGAGCCCAAGGTGGAAGCCATGGAGGTGGCCATCTCCGACAGCCTCGCCACCGTCCTGCAGGAGGCAGGGGAGCGGGCCGCCGAGCAGACGACGGTGTCTTGGTCGCGCACCAAGTGGGGGCGCGAGATCGTCGCCGCGCAGCCCGATCTCGCGAAGCCCTCGCCCGAGTTCTACGAGGAAGCCGCGGCCGCCATCCGCGCCTGGCAGTCCGATGTGCTGGCTCTGGTGGAGCAGGAGGGTCGCGGCAAACGCATGAAGGCCCGGTTCCTCGCGCTCGGCACCAACGTCCTGGGCGCGGCGCTCATCGTCTTCGTCTTCTCCATGACCGCCGGCCTCACAGCCGCGGAGGTCGGCATCGCAGGCGGCACCTCACTGCTGGCGCAGCGTCTCCTCGAGGCCGTCTTCGGGGAGGGCGCCGTTCGGAAACTCGCTGAGCGGGCGAAGGCGGAGTTGGAATCGCGCGTCGAGGGCGTGCTGGCCGCGGAATTGGCCCGCTTCGAGCTCCTTCTGTCGTCGCTGGCAACAGATCCGGCCGCCACCGAACGGCTCCAGGGGGCCGCTGAATCCCTGCGCGGTGCGGCCCGTGCCGCGTTCGACGACCTGACGAAGCCGATCGAATCATGAGCGTCACCCAACGTCTCTCGGCGCTCCGTGACGCCACGGATCTGACCGCCGGCCGCGTTCCGGCCGAGGTCGAGCAGCAGGCCCGCACGGTGCTGAGCCACGCCAGCGATCGCTTGGCTGTGGGCACTCAGACCGTCGCCGCGCTGGCAGGTGCCACCGGTTCGGGCAAGTCGTCGCTGTTCAACGCGATCTCGGGCACCCGTCTTGCCGAGCAGGGGACCCGCCGGCCCACGACGTCGTCGACGTTGGCCGCCAGCTTCTCTGCCACCAACCCGGCGCTGCTGGATCTGCTGGGGGTGGAGCGACGCCACGAGGCCGCCCCGCCGCAGCCAAACATGGCGGATCTGGTCCTCCTGGACCTGCCAGATCACGATTCCACCGCCACCGCCCACCGCGACGAGGTGGACCGCTTGGTGCAGAAGGTGGACCTGTTCATCTGGGTGTTGGATCCGCAGAAGTACGCCGACGCCGCCATCCATCAGCGATACCTGCGGCCCCTGGCGCAGCACCGAGACGTCATCACGGTGGTGCTGAACCAGGCAGACCGGCTCTCTCCCGAACAGCTCGAATTGCAGTTGGCCCACATCCGTCGGCTGTTGGACGACGACGGCCTCCACGGCGTGCCTCTGCTGGCCACCAGCGCCCTCACCGGCTTGGGGGTCAAGAAGCTACGCGACCGCCTGGGCGAACTGGCCACCGAGAAGCGAGCAGCTGCGGCTCGGCTCTCGGCCGACGTCGATGTGGTGGCCCGCTCCTTGGACGACGCCATGGGCAACGCCGCGACCACGGAGCCCGGCAAGGACACCGTCGCCCGCCTATACGCGCACCTCGGAGCCGCCGCGGGCGTGCCGATGATCACCGACGCCGTCCGGCAATCCATCAAGCACCGCGGCCAACTGGCCACCGGGTGGCCCATGGTCAAGTGGATCGGCCGGTTCCGGCCAGACCCGCTCAAGCGGCTCCGGCTCGGCGGCAAGAAAGACCAGCCTCAGGTTGAGAGCGGCATCCGCAGCTCGCTGCCCGGCAGGTCCGCGACGGCGTCCGCCCAGCAGGCCACCGGGCTGCGCGCGCTGGCCAACGAACTGACCGACGGCATGCCGCCGCTGTGGCAGGAGGCCGTGAACGCCGCCGTCCACCAGAACGAGGACACCCTGCCCGACGCTTTGGACCGGGCGCTGGTGGCCACAGACCTCGGCACCGACCGCACCCCCGTGTGGTGGCACATCATCCGCGGCCTGCAGTGGTTGCTGATCGCCGCCGTGGTGGTGGGCGCCCTCTGGCTCACCCTCAACGTGGTGCTCAGCTACTTCGGTCTGCCCCGGGTGGAGGTCTACCCGGTAGGCCCCGAGGGCGGGCTGCAAGTGCCGATGCCCACCGTTCTGGTGATCGGCGGCATCGTGGCGGGCATCGTCTTGTCCGGCGTCTCCGGCATCATCATCCGGATCGCCGCGAACGGCGCCGCCAAGCGGGCCAAGCGGGCCCTGACCGCCTCGGTGGCGCAGGTGACCGAGGAGCAGATCTTGGAGCCGGCCCGTGCCGAGGTGGCCCGCTACGCCCAGGCGCGCCGCGCCGTCGACGCACTGCGCTGAGGCCGGTCGCCAGTCACGTGATGTTGACGGTGGGCTCCGGCTTCTCCTCGACGCCGCCGCGCCGCAAGCCAACCCATTCGCGCACCGGGCCGGCGGTGAGCGCCAGCAGCACGATCACCGAGAACGACGCGATGATCACGGTCGTCGCCCCCGCGCGCGCCGTCGCCGAGGCCTCCGCCAGCTCGATCACGCTGTTGGTGGCGATGAACGCCATCAACAGCATCTTCGCCCAGCGCACGCGGGCGATCGTCAGCCCGGCCAGCAGCACGGGCACCGTCACCATGGCCGTGCCGAAGGTGTTGATCGCCCAGCCCGCGCCGGCGTCCTGACTGTCGGCGTAGGAGCCTTCGACGCCGATGCCCCACCAGAACACGCTGAAGACGATGGCCTGCAGCACGATCATCGCGACCGCCACGACGAGTTGCGGCGGCGGCAGGTGGTGGTGCTGTTCGCGGGTCTCAGGGGTGTCGTAGGTGGGGTGACGGCGTGAGGCGCCGTCGACCTCCAGCACCGGGAGGTTGCCGTCGGTGCGGATCCTGTCGCCGCCGCCGTTGCGGTGGTGGTAGGCGGTGGAGAACTCCTCGAAGACGTGGATGCCCACCTCGGGATCGGCGTAGCGGACGGTGTTGACGATGTAATCGCGTTCGCGATCGATGTCCTCGTCGATCTTGTGCGTGATCTGCAGCGTGAACGCCGACAGCCCGACGGAACGGTCGTAGGTGCCGGCGGCCAGCCAGTCGACGTGGCCGCCGCCGGGGAGCGACCAGCCCTGCGGCACCGGCCAGAACCGGACGTGGTGCCGACGGTGCGGGTTGCCGTCCACCTCTTGCTGATAGGCGAAGGCGTGGCGCTTGCCGAACAGGTGCAGGCCGGAGACGGGAGCCTCGGGGTAGGACCGGCGCAGCAGCGCCGATTTGATCATGCGCCACGCGGACCTGAGCGTGATCTCGTCGGCCAGCGTCCAGCCCGCCCGCTGCATCGCCGCGTGGATGTCGGCCTCCGAGCCATCGAGGGCCAGGTTGATCGGGTCGCCCAGCAGCCCGTCGCCGGTGCGCGAGCGTCCGATGAAGTAGTCGGGCACGTAGAAAAGCGTGAAGAGTTGATGCAGGCGGGGGAGCCCGAGGTAGGAGACGATCGCCCAGAAGACGAGGAAGTACAAGACGATCCACGGCGACCACGCGATGCCGTTGACCAGCAGCAGCCCGGCGTACCAGAAGGTCAGCACGATGGAGATCAGAATGAAGATGCCGTCGAACAGCGAGTAGACGCCGATCCGCCGCCCTGCGCTGACCTTCGCCGGAGCCACGCCGTACTCGGGCGGGCTCGTGGGGATCGGGTAACGCGCGGCCATATGCACCATGATGCCAAGGTCGCGCGAATGCTGCCCGCGGGATTCGTCGTGCGTGGATAACCCGCATAGACTGGCCCGCGGTCGAATCGATTTAGGAGCAACACCAACAGTGGCTGAGTTCATCTACACCATGCACAACGTTCGCAAGACGGCAGGTGAGAAGGTCATCCTCGACAACGTCACGATGTCGTTCTTCCCCGGCGCCAAGATCGGCGTCGTTGGCCCCAACGGCGCAGGCAAGTCCACCATGCTCAAGGTCATGGCCGGCTTGGACCGCCCCAACAACGGTGAGGCCAACCTCGCGAAGGGCGCCACCGTCGGCATCCTCCTGCAGGAGCCCCCGCTCGACGAGGACAAGACGGTCATGGAGAACGTCGAACTCGCCGTCCACGAGACCAAGGCCATGCTGAAGCGCTACGACGAGATCGGCATGGAGATGGCCGAGCCAGACGCAGATTTCGACGCCCTGCTCGAAGAGATGGGCCACCTCCAAACCGAACTCGAGCACCGCAACGCGTGGGAGATCGATTCCATGCTGGAGCAGGCCATGGACGCCCTCCAGTGCCCGCCCGGTGACACCCCCGTCAACGTCCTCTCCGGCGGCGAGCGCCGCCGCGTCGCCCTCTGCAAGCTCCTGCTCGAGGCGCCGGATCTGCTGCTCCTCGACGAGCCCACCAACCACCTCGATGCCGAATCCGTCGACTGGCTGGAGAAGCATCTCAAGTCCTACGCGGGCGCCGTGCTGGCCGTCACCCACGACCGCTACTTCCTCGACAACGTTGCCCAGTGGATCTGCGAGATCGACCGCGGTCGCCTGCACCCCTACGAGGGCAACTACTCCACCTACCTGCAGACCAAGCGCGAGCGTCTGCAGATCGAGGGTAAGAAGGACGCCAAGCGCGCCAAGATCCTCGAGAAGGAACTCGAGTGGGTGCGCTCCAACCCCAAGGCGCGTCAGGCCAAGAGCAAGGCTCGTCTGGCCCGCTACGAGGAGCTCGCGGCGGAGGCGGAGCGCAACCGCGCCGTCGACTTGGCCGAGATCAACATCCCGCCGGGCCCGCGTCTGGGCTCCGTCGTGCTGGAGATCAAGGACCTGAAGAAGGGCTTCGGCGACCGCGTCCTGATCGACAACCTTTCGTTCTCGCTGCCCCGCGCCGGCATCGTCGGCATCATCGGCCCCAACGGCGTCGGCAAGACCACGCTGTTCAAGACCATCACCGGCCTGGAAGAGGCCGATTCCGGCACCGTGCGCGTCGGCGAGACCGTGCAGTTCAGCTATGTGGACCAGAACCGCTCCGGCATCGACCCGAAGAAGAACGTGTGGGAGGTCGTCTCCGACGGGCTCGATCACATCAAGGTCGCCAACTTCGAGATGCCGTCGCGCGCCTACGTCGCGTCGTTCGGCTTCAAGGGCCCGGACCAGCAGAAGCTCTCCGGCGTGCTGTCCGGTGGTGAGCGCAACCGCCTCAACCTGGCCCTCACGCTGAAGCAGGGCGGCAACGTCCTCCTCCTCGACGAGCCCACCAACGACCTCGACGTCGAAACCCTGCAGTCGCTGGAAGACGCGCTGCTGGACTTCCCGGGCTGCGCCGTCGTGATCTCCCACGACCGCTGGTTCCTCGATCGTGTCGCCACGCACATCCTCGCGTGGGAGGGCACCGACGAAGACCCCGCCAACTGGTTCTGGTTCGAGGGCAACTTCGCCGATTACGAGGCCAACAAGATCGAGCGTCTCGGCCCGGAGGCCTCCCGGCCCAAGTCGACGGCGCATCGTCGCCTGACCCGCTGAGCCATGACTGAGCCGATCCTGACGAGGGACCCGCTGGGGGAGTGGGCGTACCGCGGTTTGTGGATCGCCATCATCGCCTTGCCGGCGGTCTTGACGTTTGTCCGCTGGGCGTTCATGGACAAGGGCATCGTGTGGACCCTGTGGATCATCGTCGGGGTTGGCTCCGTCGCTGCTCTGCAGGTGATCCTCGCGGGCCTGGCGTGGGTGTACCGGCACCGGCAGTGGCGGCACTGGCTGGGGCGGGTGAGCTCCATCTCGTCGTTCGTCTACTACGGGCTCTGGTTCCTGCTGGCGTTGACCTTCCCTGACAGCGACATCGCGACGACGTTTAAGTCGCCGCTGATGCACTTGTTCGGCGACGCGTTCGGCGACAGCTTCGGCACGGTCCTGCTGGGGCTCGTCGGCGTCGCCTACCTCGTGGCGTTGGTCAGCATCGTCGCCGAAGGGGAGAAGGCGGTGGCGCTGGACCCGACCGGCAAATCGATCAAGGCCATCATCGCCAGCGCCTTCTCCGAGAAGCGTCGCCCTCCGCGGTAATTACCGTCCGATCAGCTTGTCGGTCGCGGCATTCGCCGACAAAAGGTAGGAACACAGGCCCGCGACGTCGTCCGGGATCACCGAGCAGTTCTGGTCCTGGCCCAGGTAGGTGTTGACCCGCCACAGCACCCGGTTGCCGGCCTTGATGAGGTGCGTGTCGTTGAACATCCGCTCATCGGGGTTCTCCGCCGGATGCACCGACGAGATGTACGCGCTCCAATCGGTGGTGGCGTCGGCGGGGACGTAGTGCGGTGGATCCTGCGCCGTCGGGCAGGTGCGCGCCGCGTCCTCGATCAGCTGGTACCCGTCGGCAGCGGCCTGCTCATCCGCGTAGCCGAGCACGATGGCGTACGAGACCGGACCGTCGATGGCTTCGAACTCACGCACGAGAGTGGTGGTGGGGTTGCCCCACTCGCCCGGATCGC
The DNA here is from genome assembly GCA_020741375.1 of Tessaracoccus flavescens. Classification (GTDB taxonomy): domain Bacteria; phylum Actinomycetota; class Actinomycetes; order Propionibacteriales; family Propionibacteriaceae; genus Arachnia; species Arachnia flavescens_A. Next base: position 1,239 of record DYZF01000063.1, on the reverse strand, counting down.
AGAGACCCTTGGCGGCCTGGCCCATGCCTTCCCATTCGCCGCTGACGGTGGCGAGCGACGTGTCGTAGGGGTACATGATGTCGAGCCCGGGCACGTTGTCCCAGGTGGGGGCGTCGGCTGCCGCCTCGCTGGTCGGGCTGGGCGACGGTGTGTGCGTGGGAGTCTGCGACGGCGTCGTTGTCGGCTTCTCGGTGGCTGAGGTCGTCGGTGTCGGGCTGACGGTGGTGGCCCATTGCGGCTCCCGAGCGTTGTCGAGGAGCGGGCTCTGCCAGATGCCGAACCCAGCGGCCGCGACCACGGCAGCCGTGGCCAACCCGGCCGTCACCCGTCGGGTGGTGCGCCGTCGATCACCGCGACGGCGAACTTCGGCCGCGGAGAGCCCTCGGGCCGACTGTGCCTCGCCCGCGAGGCGGTCTAGTGGGGGAATGTGCTCAGGCATGATGCGCCTCCAAATCAGATAAGAGGCGGGCGAGGGTCTCGCGCCCGCGGACGAGCCAGGACTTCACGGTCCCGGAAGGGGCACCCATCTCCGCGGCAACCTGATTGACGGTCAGGTCGGCGAGATGGTGCAAGACGATGGCGCGTCGCTGCTGCATGGGCAATTGCTCCAGCGCTGAGGCGATCGCGAGGTTGGTGGGGTCGGGCTCCAGATCCTTGACCGGCTCGAGCGCGCGGTCTGGCTGGCGGAAGGCTCGCACGGCCTTGCGCCACCGGCTGACCGCGAGCCGGTAGGCGACGGTGCGCACCCAGCCGTGGGAGTTCGTCGGATCGAGTTTCGCCCGATGATCCCATGCCCGGATGAACGCCTCTTGGACGCAGTCCTGAGCCTCGGCCATGCTTCCGCACATCACGTAGATCTGCCCGACCAGTGGTGAGAACGACGTGGCGTAGAAGCGGTCGAACTGCTCCTCATTCATCGCGTCCTCCTTCCTGTTCGGCTGTTGTTGCCTCTACTACGCACGGGGGTGGCGAGATGGTTGCAGCGAATTTTCAGTGTGTGGCGAGTAACTCCGCCAACGACATCGAGGCGCGCCCGGCCAGCGACTGCAGCTGCGTCTGACAGCTGAACCCGTCGGCCAGGACGATCGCATCGGGGTGCGCCTCGATCGCGGGGCCCAGATCGTGTTCGAACACCTTGACGCTCACGTCGTGGTGGCCGCGCTCGACGCCGAAGTTGCCGGCGAGCCCGCAGCATCCGCCCACCTGCACGAGGGTGGCCCCCGTGGCCTGCAAGATGGC
>DYZF01000062.1 GCA_020741375.1 Tessaracoccus flavescens | reverse complement strand
GTCGGAGTGGCCGTGGTAGCAGCCCGCGAACTTCACGGTCACGTCGCGCCCGGTCGCGCCGCGCGCCACCCGGATCGCGGTCATCGTCGCCTCGGTGCCGGTCGACACGAAGCGCACCTTGTCGGCGAACGGGATGCGCGCCCTGATCAGCTCGGCCAACTCGACCTCGGCGGTGGTCGGCGCGCCGAACGAGAGCCCGCGCGTGGCGGCCTCCTGCACGGCGGTGACCACCTCGGGGTGCGCGTGGCCCAGCAGCGCCGGGCCCCACGAGCCCACCAAATCCACGTATTCGACGCCGTCGGCGTCCACCACGTGCGCTCCGCGGGCCGAGGTGACGAACACCGGGGTGCCGCCCACCGATCCGAACGCCCGCACCGGGGAGGACACGCCTCCGGGGATCACGCCCTGGGCGCGACCGAACAACTCATCCATGTGGGTCACTTCAACCACCCTGCCAATTCCTCAGCCCAATACGTCAACACAATGTCTGCGCCGGCGCGCACGATCGCCGTCACCGACTCCTCGACCGCGCGTTGCCGGTCGATCCATCCCGCGGCGGCCGCGGCCTCGATCATCGAGTACTCCCCCGACACCTGGTAGGCGGCAACCGGCACGTCCGAGACCGCGGCGACGTCGGCCAGCACGTCGAGGTAGTAGCCGGCGGGCTTCACCATGACCATGTCGGCGCCCTCGGCGAGATCGAGTTCCGCCTCCCGCAGGCCCTCGCGGCGGTTCGCCGGGTCCTGCTGGTAGGTCTGACGGTCGCCGTCGAGGGTGGAGGTGACGGCCTCCCGGAACGGGCCGTAGAACGACGACGCGTACTTGGCGGCGTAGGCGAGGATCGCGACATCCGTGTGCCCGGCCCCGTCGAGACCGGCGCGGATCGCCTCCACTTGGCCGTCCATCATTCCCGACGGCGCCACCACATGCGCGCCCGCCTCGGCCTGAGCGACGGCCATGGACACGTAGGCCGCGAGGGTCGCGTCGTTGTCGACGACGCCGTCGGCGCGCAGGAATCCGCAGTGGCCGTGGCTGGTGAACTCGTCGAGGCAGGTGTCGGCCATGACGACGATGCCGTCGCCCACGGCGTCGCGCACCGCAGCGATTCCGCGCTGCAGGATGCCGTCGGGCGCCCAGGCCTGGGTGCCGCGTTCGTCCTTCGCAAAGTCGTCGGGAACGCCGAAGAGCATGATGCCCCCAAGCCCCGCGGCGACGGCACGCTCCGCGACGGCGCGGATGCCTTCGACGGTGTGGCGCTCAACTCCCGGCATCGACGAGATCGCGCCCGCGCGTTCCGCCACGAAGACGGGCAAAACGAGCTGCGACGGCCTCACCTGGACCTCGCGCACCAAGCGGCGCATGGCCGGCGTGGTGCGCAGCCGGCGCGGGCGAATCTGGATCATGATCTCTCCGTTCCGAGCGCCGCGATGGCGCGAATCAGTCCCTCGGCGTCCTGCGTGGCGGCGACTCCGGCCACCTCCACCCCGAGCCGCTCAAGGGCGGCCGCCGAGGGCGGGCCGAAGGCGACGACGGCGGTTGATTGGGGCCAGCCGAGGTGCAGGTCGACCGCCTGCGCCACGGAGCCGGCCGTGATCGCGACCACGTCGAACTGGCCGGCCGCGTGCTCCACGGCGACCGATCCCGGCACCTCGGCCACCGGATGGACGTCGTAGATGGCGAACTGGTCGACGGCGTAACCCTTGGCCCGCAGTCCGTCGGCCAGAACGGTGCTGGACCGGGCCGATCCGGGGATCGCCACTCGGCCCTCACCGTCGGGGAACGCGGCCGCGAGCGCGGCGGCCGACGACTCCCCCGTCGGCGTCAGGTCGACGGCGATGCCGGCCGCGCGGGCGGCCTCCGCCGTCGCGCGGCCCACGGCGGCAACTTTGGCGCCCTCAGGAATCGTCAGGCCCAACGTCGCCAGCATCTCGACGGTGGTGGGCGACGTGAGCGCCACCCACGCGGCACCGTCGAGTTCCCCTGCGGGGCGCACCGGCACCTTCTCGGTCAGCGGGACCGCGACCACTTCAGCCCCCGCAGCCCGGATGCCGGCGGCGAGCGCGCCGTCGGCCTTGGGCAGCAGCACCCGCACGCCGGCGAGGATCGCCTCACCGCGCCACAGGGACGAATCGTCGTGCAGTTCCTCCAAGCGGGACGGGCGGGTGGCCGTCAGGTCTGCCACGTCGGCCGCCCCGTGTCGCATCAGCTCTTGGACCGCGGTGTCGGCCGCGTACTCGCCCAGCGGGATCTGGGTGCGCACGGCCGTCGATCCGTCGACGGCGAACGCTCCGGCCTCCAACGTCCCGTCTCGGCCCCACGCCGCGATCGGCGCCGCGCAACCGCCGCCCAGGCCAGACAGCACGAGCCGCTCTGCCTCCACTGCCTGACGCGTCGGATCGTGATCCAGCGGACGCAAGGCATCGATCACATCAGCGCGATCCTCGCGGCACTCCAGTGCCAGCGCTCCTTGCCCCGGGGCGGGAAGGATGGGTAGGACATCGGTGATCCGGTCGGCCAGCCCAAGTCGCTTGAGCCCGGCCGCCGCCAAGATCACGGCGTCTAGGTCACCGTCGGCGACGCGCGCCAAGCGTGTGCCGACGTTGCCGCGCACGTCGACGAAGCGCAGGTCTGGGCGAAGGGCGCGCAGTTGCGCCACCCGTCGCGGCGACCCGGTACCGACGGAGGCCCCTGCGGGCAACTCGGAGAGCGTCATCTCGTCGCGCGCGCACAGGGCGTCGCGAGCATCTTCACGCTCCGGCACCGCGGCGATCGTGAGCCCGTCGATGGGTGCGGTGGGCAGATCTTTCAGGGAGTGCACGGCGAAGTCGCACACCCCGTCGAGCAGCGCGACCCGGAGTTCGGCAGCGAACACGCCGACGCCCCCCAGACGGGCCAGCGACCCCTGAGCCACGTCGCCGCCCGTCTTGATCCGGACCAGCTCAACCTCGTGCCCGCGACGGCGCAGTTCGTCGGCGACCAGTTCGGATTGGGTGACGGCCAGCGCCGACCCCCGTGTGCCGAGCCGCAGCTTCATCGAAGAACCCGCGAGCACCTCGCCACCACCGAGGCGATGCCATTGCCGTCCAGCCACGCGCCGACGACGTCGATGCCGGCCTCGGCGAAGCCCTGCAACAGGTATTCGTGTGTGGAGGCCTCGAGGCGTCCGGGCAGCGATTCCCACCCCACGGAGGCGAATCCGGTGATGGCGTCGTCGTCGATGTCCACGCCGAGAAACCTGGAGGCATCGGCCACCACCTCGGCCCGGTTGGGCAGGAACTGATCTGGGTACGACAGCCGGATGATCTCTTGGTCCTCGCGCCGCGACCACGGCCACTTCACCGAGTAGTGGGTCAGCGCCTTGGCGTGGATCGACGGGTCCGGCTCGCCGACGAGCAGCCCGGACCCAACCGGGCCCGCGGCGAGTTCCGCGCTTCGCACGCTGAGCATGGCCAACCGCGCCGTCTTCACCGGCGGCACCGCGAAGGTCACGCCCAAGCGCTCGACGAGGGCGGCCGTGACCGCCGCCGGCGTTGCGAGCACCAGCTGCTCGGCCTCCAGCATCTCCCCGTCGGTGAGCGCGACGGCGAACGCCGCGCCAAGGCGCTTCACTCCGGTGGCCGTCGCGCCACGGCGGATCTGCCCGCCGTGCTCCACGATCGCGTCGGCGAGGGCATCGATCAGGCGGAACATGCCGCCCACCGGTTGTTCGACGGCGGCCCCGGGGCCGCGCACTGCCGCGACCGCTGCCATCAGCGAACCATGCTCCGCGACGGCGCTCACCAAGCCGGGCGCGAAGGCCGCCAACGGCATCCGATCCGGATCCAAGGAGTAGACGCCCTTCGCGACGGGGGCCACCAGCTTGTCGACGGCGCCCTGACCCATGCGGGCCCGGACGAGTTCGCCCACCGACACCGCGTCGGCACCAACCTCCGGGCCGAGCGTCAGGTCGCCGGCCAACTGCTGGGCGTCGTCGTCGCTCAGGGCGCCCAATGCTGGATCCTCGACGGAGGCCGGGATGCCGAGCACGCCTTGGGCCATCGGCCACGAACCGTCCGGCCACCAGACGTGCGGCTGCCCGGCCGGGCCCTGCACCTCGAGGCCGAGTTCGTCGCAGAGCTCCCGGACGACGCCGCCGCGCACCGCGTAGGCCTCGGCTCCGGAATCGACGGTGACACCGCCCAACTCCACGCGCCCGATCATGCCGCCCAACTGCGGGCCGGATTCGAGCACGTTCACGGCACGGCCAGCCTGAGCGAGCCGGTAGCCCGCGACCAGCCCGGCCAGACCGCCGCCGACGACGAGGGCCGTCACAGCGAGTGCAGGAAGGCCACGAGTTCCGTGAGCACCCCCGGGTCGGTGGTCGGCGGAACGCCGTGACCAAGGTTGACGATGTGCGCGGGGGCGGCCTTGCCGCGGTAGATCACATCGCGCACATGAGCCTCCAGCGCATCCCAGCCCGCGGCCAGCATCGCCGGATCGATGTTGCCCTGCAGCGGCAGCTTCGGCAGCAGCCACGCAGCCTCATCGAGCGGGGTGCGGTAATCGATGCCCATGGCTTCGACGCCGCAGCCGGCCATCTCGGTGAGGATCGAACGGGTGCCGACGCCGAAGTGGATCCTCGGCACACGCCCCTCAACGGCCTTGAGCGCCGCAGCGGAGTGCTGGGCGACGTGGTCGATGTAATCGAAGCGGGTCAGCGAGCCGGCCCACGAGTCGAAGAGCTGGACGACGCGCGCGCCGGCGTCCACTTGCACCGACAGGAACTGGCCCGACAGCTCGGCACACCACGCGAGCAGCTTGTGCCACGAATCCGGATCGGCGTGCATCATCGTGCGCGCCGCCAAGTGATCGCGGGAGCCGCGACCCTCGACGAGGTACGCGGCCAGCGTGAAGGGGGCGCCGGCGAAGCCGATGAGGGGCTTGTCGCCGAGCTCCGCCACGGCCAACTGCACGGCCTTCTCGATGGCCGACGTGTCGTCCATCCGGTGCTGGATCAGCCGATCGACGTCGGCAGCGGTGCGGATGGGCTCGTCGATCACCGGGCCGACGCCCGACTGGATCTCGACGCCGACACCCGCGAGCACGAGCGGCGTCATGATGTCGCTGAAGAAGATGGCTGCGTCGACGTCGTGGCGACGCACGGGCTGCAGCGTGATTTCGGCGGCGAGCTCGGGGTTCAGGCATGCCTCGAGGATCGTCGTCGATCCCCTGACTTCCTTGTATTCGGGCAACGATCGCCCGGCCTGGCGCATAAACCAGACGGGGAGCTGATCTGGGCGAGTTCCGCTCAGCGCGGTCAACAGTGGACTCATGGTGACCCGATTCTGCCGTATCAACGATGCGATGGTTCAATAGGGCCCACTGTGGCAATGCGCATTTTCTCAATTCAGCATGACCGACAAGGGCTGTCGGAAGTGAAGCGGGTCAGCGGCCAAGTCTCTGGCATCGCGGATCGGCTCCGCTCGCTCCCTTCCGTCAACGGGACCGTCGTCCTCAACACCTGCAACCGGGTTGAAGTGCTGCTGGAAACCGACGCCGAGGTGCCCAATCACTGTCTCCGCGCCGCGCTCAACGAACACTTCGACACTCCCCCCGCCTGGGACCTGTTCTTGGGTGAGGCCGCGCTGGAACACGTCTTCCGCGTGGCGTCCGGGCTGGATTCCATGGTGGTGGGCGAACGGGAGATCGCCGGCCAGCTGCGCCGGGCGCTGACCGACGCGCAGGACGCCGGGCACACATCGCTGCCGCTCAGCATCGCCGTCGACGAGGCGCTCAAGACCTCGCGCCGCATCGCCCGCGAAACCAGTCTCGAGGGAGCCGGACGATCCGTCGTCAGCGAAGGCCTCAACCTCATCGATCTTGACGACTGGGCCTCGGCCCGCGTCACCATCATCGGCACCGGCTCCTACGCGGGCGCCGTCGTCGCAGCGCTGCGGGCCCGAGCCGTGGGCGACATCCGTGTGTTCTCGGCCAGCGGTCGCGGCGCGGACTTCGCCGACAGCCATCGCACCGCCCACGTCACCATGCTCGCCGAAGCACTCGACGGCGCTGACCTCGTGGTCACCTGCCGCGGCTTGGGGACGCCCACGATCACCGTCGAGCACGCTCGTCCGGGAATGCGCCTGCTGGATCTGTCGCTGCAGCCCGACGTCGCACCAGAGGTCGCTGCCCTGCCGGGCGTGACGCTGGTGGATCTGGCCACCATCCAGTCCGCCGTCGAGCCGGCCTACGCCCACGACGCGAACCGGGCCGAATCGCTCGTCCGCTCCGGCGTGTCCTCCACGATGGCCAAGCTGCGGGCCCGCGTGGTGGACCCGGCGGTGGTCAGCCTCCGCGACACCGTGCTGGCCATGGTGGACGACGAAATGGACCGGCTCCCCCAACGCCAACTCACCACCGAGGACGCAGCCTTGGCGCTGCGCCGCCTCGCCACGCGACTGCTGCACATCCCGTCCTCGCGGGCGCGGGTCGCGGCAGAGCAGGGCCGCACCGACGCCTACCTGTCGGCCATGGCCGAGCTGTACGGCATCGGCGAGCATCCCGACGTGAACCCCGACAGCCTCGAAACAGAGCACTGCCCCGTCACCCACATGGCAGTGTGTGATCTCGATTCCACCATCACCCCTCACCAGGAGGCCATGTGAGTCTCGCTCCCTACACCGCCGTTCTCTTCGCCTCCTATGGCGGGCCGCGCGAATCCGCCGACGTCCTGCCCTTCATGCGCAACGCGACGGCGGGCAAGGGGATCCCGGACGAGCGTCTGGTGGAGGTCTCACAGCACTACGAGCTCTTCGGGGGCCGCTCCCCCATCAACGAGCTCAACGAGGCGCTGATGCAGGCCGTCTCGGAGGAGTTGGGCCGACGCGGTGTCACGGTCCCGGTGGTGATCGGCAACCGCAACTGGACCCCTTACCTGCGCTCCACCGTCGAGGGGCTCGTCGACGACGGCCACGACACCGTCCTGGCCTTGGCCACCTCGGCCTACGCCTCGTATTCCAGCTGCCGCCAGTACTGCGAGGATCTGGAAGCCGCCCGCGAGGGTTTGGAGATCCGCATCGACAAGGTCGACCCCTTCGCTGAGGCACCCGAGTTCGCCGCTGCCAACGCCCGGGCCCTCGTCGAGGCCGTGCGCACGTTGCGTCACCAGATCGGCGACGGCGCCCTGCGCGTGCTGTTCGTCACCCACTCGGTGCCCACGGCGATGAACGAGGCCTCCTCCACCGGCGAGCCCGCCAAGCGCTACGACGCCCAACATCTCCGTGTGGCCGAGGCCGTCGCCAAGGCCGCCTCCACCGAGTTGGGCGAGACGCTGACGTGGGAGCTCACGTTCTGCTCGCGGTCCGGCTCCCCGCGCACCCCGTGGCTGGAGCCCGACGTCAACGACCGGATGGCCGAACTCTCCGGCGAAGGCGTCGAGGGCATCGTCGCCGCCCCGATCGGCTTCATCTCCGATCACATGGAGGTGGCCTACGACCTCGACACCCAGGCCCGCGAGACCGCGGCCGAGATCGGGCTGCCGTACCAGCGTGCTGCCACCGTCGGCACCGACGCAGGCTTCGTGAGCCTGATCGTCGATCGGCTTCTCGAGCGCGCCGCGATCGCCCGCGGGGAACGCCCCGACCAGTCCACCTGCCAGTTCTCCACCGGGCGCTGCTGCCTGCCGCGCCCCGTCACGAGCTAAGGAGCCCCATGAGCAAGCACCCCGGACGCGACGAGCGCGACGAGACCGACGTCGATCTTGAGGCCATCAACGCCATGCCGCTGTACGCGATGTACTCCGTCTTCGCCACGGCCGCCCCGCTCCCGCGCGAACTCGACGCCGACGCCGTCGCCGCTGCCCTCGACGGCACCGGAGTGACGGTCCGCGGCTTCTACGACGTGGGCGGCTTCCGCGCCGACGCCGACCTCATGGTGTGGATGCTAGCCAACGATCCGGCCGCTCTTCAGGCCGGCTACCACGCGCTGCGCCAGAGCGAACTGGGCGACTATTTGGAGCCGGTCTGGTCCGTCATGGCCGTGCACCGCCCCGCCGAGTTCAACCGCACGCACGTGCCGTCGTGCTTCGCCGGCTTCGCTCCCCGCCCGTGGCTGACGGTCTACCCCTTCGTCCGCAGCTACGACTGGTACTACCTCGACAACGACAAGCGCTCCAAGATGCTCTACGAGCACGGCGTCGCCGGGCGCGAGTTCCCCGACGTGGTGGCCAGCACGCTCTCCAGCTTCGCGTTGGGCGATTACGAGTGGATCTTGGCGTTCGAGGCCGACGAATTGCACCGCCTCACCGACGCGATGCGGCACCAGCGCGGCGTAGAGGCTCGCCTGCACGTGCGCGAGGAGACCCCGTTCTTCACCGGGCCGCGCGTGGAACTCACCGAGTGGATCGGGCGCCAGCCGCGCGTCTGAGCCGAACGTCCGGGCTCAGCAGCCCACGTTGTGGGCGAGCAATCGCCACGCACCGTGGGCGTAGCCGAGCTCTGAGAAGTGCGCGTTCTCCAGGCTGCCCAGCACGCGCCCCTCGATGCCCAGCAACGAGTGGATGACGCGGTTGAGGAACAGGCCGTGCGAGACGATCAGCACCGACTGGTCTTCGTGCTTCTCCGCGATCTCCAGCAGCGCCGGGCGGCCGCGCTCCACGAGTTCGGCGAGCGTCTCGCCCGACGGCGACCGCCGAAAATCCACCCCGTTGGCGTAGTGCTCCTCGTACTCGGGCATCTGCGCGATCACGTCGTCCCACGTCAGCCCGGACCAGGTGCCGACGTTGATCTCTTCGAGCCGAGGGTCGAGCGTGATCTGAGCGTCAGGGGCGACGATGCGCGCGGTGTCGAGGGCCCGCGACAGCGGCGACGAGTACACGGCGTCGAAGTGGAACCGGTTGAGGGTGGGGCGGATGGCCTTGGCCTGCGCGATCCCGGTTTGGTTCAGCGCGACGTCGGCCTGACCTTGGAACCGCCGCTGCGCGTTCCAGTCTGTTTGTCCGTGGCGCAGCACCACCAGCGTGGTGCTGTGATCGAGCCTCACAGCTCCTCGTCGTCGTCCTCAGGAAGGTCGATCTCCAGCGGGATCTGGGGGCAGTCCTTCCACAGGCGTTCCAGGTTGTAGAGCGTGCGCTCCTCCGAATGCTGCACGTGGACCACGAAATCGAGGTAGTCCAGCAGCACCCAGCGGTTCTCACGGTCGCCCTCGCGGCGCACCGGCTTGAACCCGGCCTTCAGCAGAGCCTCCTCCACACCGTCGACGATGGCGCCCACGTTGCGCTCGTTGTTGGCGGACGCGATGAGGAAGACGTCGGTGATCGACAGTTGCTCCGAGACGTCGAACGCGACGATGCTGCGGCCCTTCTTGTCGGCCGCAGCTTGGGCGGCGATCGCGACAGGCTTCAGAACCTCGTCAGCTAACGTCATCGGGCACTCCTGATCCTGGGGCCGGGTAGAGGCCCCGCTTGGCGATGTACTGCACGATACCGTCGGGCACCAAGTACCAGATCGGCTCGTGCGCCTGCACACGCTCGCGGCAGGCGGTGGACGAGATGGCCAGCGCCGGCACTTCCAGCAGCGTCACGGCGTTCTCGGGGAGATGCTTCAGGTCTTCCTTCGTCATCGGCACGCCGGGGCGGGTCACGCCCACGAAGTGCGCCAGATCGAACAACTCGTCGGCGCCGTGCCACGTGAGGATCTGCCGGACGGCGTCCGCACCGGTGATGAAGAAGAGGTCCGTGTTGGGGCCGCGCTCTTCGCGCAGGTCCTTCAAGGTGTCGACGGTGTAGGTGTTGCCGGGACGATCGATGTCCACCCGCGACACGGAGAAACGCGGATTGGACGCCGTGGCGATCACCGTCATGAGGTAGCGGTCCTCGGGCAGCGACACCTTGCGGTCAGCCTTCTGCCACGGGACGCCGGTGGGCACGAACACCACCTCGTCGAGCTCGAACTTCGCCGCGACCTCGGAGGCGGCCACGAGGTGCCCGTGGTGAATCGGGTCGAAGGTGCCACCCATGACGCCCAGACGGTAGCGGCCGTCTCTGGCCACTCGCGCCGAGCTGAGTTCAGTGGTGGTCACTTGGAGTTGGGCCGACCTGAGCCGAAGCCGACGACCCAGGCGACGATGCCCAGAAGAATCAGAAGGGCGAGGGCGCCCATCACCCAGCTGGGAACAAGCGGCGCCGCTGCCGCGGTCTCCATAAGAAAGATCATGGCTCGTGATCCTAGCAAGCCTCAGCCGCTACTGACGTACTTGGCCATCGCCCTCGATGACGTACTTCGAGCTCGTCATCTCGGCCAAGCCCATCGGGCCGCGGGCGTGCAGCTTCTGGGTGGAGATGCCAATCTCGGCGCCGAAGCCGAACTCTCCGCCGTCGACGAAGCGGCTGGACGCATTCACCAGCACGGCCGCCGCGTCGACCTCGGCGATGAATCGCTCGGCGTTGCGCTTGTTACCCGTGACGATCGTCTCCGAGTGGCCGGTGGTGTGCCGACGGATGTGGGTGAGTGCATCGTCCAGCGAATCGACGACCTTGGCGGCCAGATCCAGAGTGAGGTATTCGGCGTCATACTCGTCGCCGCGAGCCGGCACCACGTCGTCGCCGTAGGCGGCGGTGGCGGCGTCGCCGTGGACCGTGACGCCCTTGCCCCGCAGCGCCTCCAGCGCCTGGGGCAGGAAGACGTCCGCGATGTCGGCGTGCACCAGCAGGGTCTCGGCGGCGTTGCAGACGCTGGGGCGCTGGGTCTTGGCGTTGAGGAGGATCTCGAGCGCCTGGGCCACGTCGGCGTCGGCGTCGACGTAGACGTGGCAGTTGCCGGTGCCGGTCTCGATGACAGGAACCGTCGAGCCGTCCACCACCGCTTGGATGAGGCCGGCCCCGCCGCGCGGGATGAGCACGTCGACGAGCCCGCGTGCGGTCATCAGCTCGCCCGTCACCTCGCGTCCACCTTCGACGAGGTGCACGGCGTCCGGCGTGACACCCGCGGATTCGAGGCCCCGGCGCAGCGCGGCGATCGTGACGCGGTTGGTGTTAAGCGCCGACGACGAACCGCGCAGCAGCGCAGCGTTGCCGGACTTGAGGCAGATGCCGGCGGCGTCGGCCGTCACGTTGGGGCGCGCCTCGTAGATGATGCCGACGACGCCGAAGGGCACCCGCACTTGGCGAACGCTGACGCCGTTGGGCAGCTTCCAGCCGCGCACGACGTCACCCACCGGATCCGGCAGCGCGGCCAGATCCCGCAGCCCTTGCACCATCCCGGCCACGCGCTTCGCGTCCAGGGCGAGCCTGTCGATGATCGACTCCTCGGTGCCCGCCGCCCGGGCGGCCTCCACGTCGACGGCGTTGGCCGCGAGCAGTTCCGCCTCGGCCGCCGCGAGCGAATCGGCCATCGACTGCAGCGCGGCATCCTTCTGGGCGCGGGTGAGCGTGGCGAGGTCGACGGCGGCGCCGCGGGCGGCGACGGCTTGGCTGCGGAAGTCAGACATGCGACCGATCCTAGTTCTTCGCCAGGCGTCGACACGGCGGAGGTTCACCGCCCAAGACGGCAGAAAAGGTAGCAGGTACTCAGGGTTTCGGGTACTCTGAGTTTCACTTACTTTGATCAGCGCAGCCGCGCGCCCTGATTTCAGCGCTGAAGCAGGCACGAGAGGACACCCGGTGACCGAATCACAGACCCCCACCCAGCCCACCGACGCTCCCGCCGCGGGGGAGATCGGGGGCCCGCTGCTCCCCTCGGCAGACTTGTACGCCGTCTTCGCCGATGTCGACGGCGCAGATCTGGAGGTCTGGCAGCGAGCACGCTCGATCGGCGCCGAGCCGGGGGTTCGTGAGCGGATCAATCGGGCGTGGGAGGCGGCGGAGTACCCGCTCGACGTCGTGGCGAAGCTGGCGCAGGCCGAACTCCTCACCGACGGCGTGCAGGTGCCGGGCATGGACAAGCTCTCCCCCTTGGCCGTCGGGCTGCTCAACATGGAGCTCGCCCGCTTCGACGGCTCCATGAACACCGTCGTCACCGTGCAGGCGGGCTTGGCCATGCGCGCCATCGAGTTGCTGGGCAGCGACGAGCAGAAGAACCACTGGCTCCCCCTGCTCGCCAAGGGCGAGAAGCTGGGCGCTTTCGCCCTCACCGAGCCAGACCACGGCTCCGATTCGGTGGCACTGGAAACCACGGCACGCCGCGACGGCGATGAGTTCGTGTTGAACGGGCAGAAGCGCTGGATCGGCAACGGCTCGGTCGGCGACGTCACCGTCGTGTGGGCCCGCATGGACGACGGTCAGGTGGGCGGCTTCATCGTCGAGCAGGACCGCGAGGGCTACGACGGCAAGACCATCGAGGGCAAGGTGGCCCTGCGGGCCATCCCGCAGGCGCTCATCACGCTGACCGATGTGCGCATCCCGGCAGAGAACCAGCTGCCGGGATGCCGCAGCTTCAAGGACATTGCCCCGATCCTGCAGGCCACGCGCATCGAGATCGCATGGGCCTGCCTCGGCCATGCCATCGCCTGCTACGAGGCCGCGGTCAAGCACGCCACCACCCGGATCCAGTTCGGCCGCCCGCTGGCCGCGAACCAGCTCATCCAGCAGCGACTGGTTGACATGGCGATGGAGTTGGTGGCGATGGCACTGTACTGCCGCCGCCTGGCGGAACTCGAAGCCGCAGGCGAGGTGACCGACACGCAGGCCTCGCTGGCCAAGGTGCACAACACGCGCGGCGCTCGCAAGATCGCCGCCGAGGCCCGCGACATGCTCGGCGGCAGCGGCATCCTCTTGGAGAACGACGTCATCCGGCACATGGTCGACATCGAGGCGCTCCACACCTACGAGGGCACCGATTCCATCCAGTCGCTGCTCGTGGGCCGCGCCATCACGGGGCTCTCGGCCTTCGGCGGCGTTCGCAAGGCCTAGCCAGCGCTTAGAGGGAGGCGGGGACCGCCGTCGCGTCTGAGATGACCCGTCCGGCCCGACGGCGGCGCGTCAGGTACGTGATGAGGTTGATCGAGCAGATCACCGTCATGGCCGTGGCGCACACCATGAGCGCCCACTCCACCGTGACGAACCCGAACACCGTCCACATGGCATTGACGAGCAGGTTGATGGACAAGTAGCCGAGCGAGATCCCGCTGAGATCCGTGGAGCGCAAGATCTCGCGCAGCTGCGCCATCTGTCCGCCCACCTGCGGGATGGCCACGATGAGTCCGAAGGCCGCACCGCCGACGAACACGTCGATGGCATAGAGGGCAGCGATGATGAGCAGCGGCACCACCAGCGCCGGGAGGACGGGCCGCCCGCGCTCCTTGCGGATGAACACGACGATGGCCAGCGCCGTCAGCACCATGACGAGGTTGGGCCACTGCATCTGCACCACGCCGACGAGGAACCCGTGGGCGCACCAGGCGCCCTGCGTTCCGACGAGGAACTGCCAGTTGCGCAGCGACACCCCCGCAGCGGTTCGGGCGCGGATGATCCGGATGAGTTGGGGGAAGAAAGACGCCATGCCGATGGCTGCGGCCACCCACCCGAATACCTCGATCACCGGATCAGGATAGGTGGTGCCGCTCGGGCCATCAAAAGCTAGTCAGCGGTGAGCACCATGTGGTCGCGGTGCACCACCGGCCGCTGGGCCGCGTGCCCGGGCTCCACCGAGGAGTGGCCCATCTCTTGGGCCAACTCGGCGCTGGAGTAGCCGACGAATCCGCGGCCGAGCGGCTGGCCGTCGGGGCCGACGATCTCCACCGGCTCCCCTTCGTCGAAGGCTCCCCGCACTTCGCGGACGCCGGCGGCGAGCAGCGACGCGTGCTTCTCCACGAGGGCCCGGCGGGCGCCGTCGTCGATGTGCAGGAAACCGCGCGGCTCGGCGGCGAACGCCAGCCACAGCAGCCGCCGCGGACGGCGACGCTTCCGGGCCGGGAAGTAGGTGCCCACCTCGGCGCCGTCGAGCGCTTCGGCCAGATGGTCGGCGTGCGCCAGCACGACGTTGACGCCGGCTTGCGTCGCGATGTCGGCCGCCTGCACCTTGGTGCGCATGCCGCCGGTGCCGACCTTGGATCCCACGCGGGAGGTGTCGACGGCGAGCGTGGAAATGTCGTCGACGCGTGTCAGCTTCTCCGCCCCGGGAGTCTCCGGGTGCGCGGTGTACAGGCCGTCGACGTCACTCATCAGCAGGAGCGCCTCGGCGCGCACGAGATGAGCGGTCAGGGCGGCGAGGCGGTCGTTGTCGCCGAAGCGGATCTCGTGGGTGGCCACCGTGTCGTTCTCGTTGACGATCGGGATCACACCCAAGCGAAACAGCCGCGAGATGGTGTTGAGGGCGTTGCGGTAGGTCCTGGGCCGCAGCACATCCTCGACGGTGAGCAACAACTGCGCCGCCATGAGCCCGTGCTCGGCGAAGGCGTCGGTGTAGGCGCGGATCAAGAGGCCCTGGCCGACGGCGGCGGCCGCCTGTTGCGTCTCCAGATCCCGTGGTCGGCGACGGAGCCCCAGCGGCCCCAGGGCGGCCGCGATGGCGCCAGAGGTCACCAGAACGATGCGCGCGCCGGCGCGGTGCTTCGCTGAAATCAGCTCGGCCAACTGGGCGACGCGACCGGCGTCGAGCCGGCCGTCAGCGCCCGTCAGCGACGACGAGCCAACCTTGATGACGATGCGCCGCGCATCGGCAACCTCAGGCCTTGTCCTCACCCTCCGGATCATATCCACTGGTGGCGTAGTCGATCCCCGCAGCCTTCGCGGCGTGATACTCCGCATCCATCTGGCGACGGCGCGTCACCGACGGGCGCTCCGACTCGAGGCGCACGTCCTCGCCGCGGCGGCTCAGGATCTCGGCGCCGATCTCCACCTGCGGCGCGAAGTCGAACACCACCGCGTCGTCGCCGCCGATGGCGACGGCATCGCCCGGGCGAGCACCGATCTGCAGCAGCTTCTCCTCGACGCCCAACCGGTTGAGCCGGTCGGCGAGGTAGCCGACGGCCTCGGCGTTGTTGAAGTCGGTCTGACGGATCCAGCGCTCTGGCTTCTCGCCGCGCACGCGCCACACGAAGCCGCCCTCACCGTCGCCCTTCTTGACGATGGTGAACTCTTCGGGCGCCTTGCCGCCGCGGCGGGCCACCGGTTCGGGGCGGATGACCTTCTTGGGCGCGGCAGGAGGCAGCGCGTCGCGACGGGCGGCGACGATCTCCGCCATGGCGAACTTCAGCGCGTTGAGGCCCTCGCCGGTCTTGGTGGAGATCTCGAAGATCGGGTGTCCGAACTTCTCAAGCTCCGGGCGGGCGATCGCTGCCAGATCCGGCGCGTCGGGCAGGTCCATCTTGTTCATGGCGATGAGCCGCACGCGGTCCTCCAGGCCGCCGTGCGCCTCAAGCTCCGCCTCGATCACCTCGAGGTCGCTGATCGGATCGCGGCCCGGCTCGTAGGTGCCCAGGTCGATGACGTGGACGATGGCCTGGCAGCGTTCGATGTGGCGCAGGAAGTCGAAACCCAAACCGCGGCCTTCGGAGGCGCCCTCGATGAGGCCGGGCACGTCCGCAACCGTGTAGGTGGTCTCCCCCGCCACCACGACGCCCAGGTTGGGCACCAGCGTGGTGAAGGGGTAGTCGGCGATCTTGGGCCGGGCGCGCGAGATCGCGGCGACCAGCGACGACTTTCCGGCCGACGGGAAGCCCACAAGGCCCACGTCGGCGACGACCTTGAGCTCCAGCTGAACCAAGCGGGACTCGCCGTCCTCGCCCAGCAGCGCGAAGCCGGGTGCCTTGCGCGACGCCGACGCCAGCGCAGCGTTGCCCAACCCGCCGCGGCCGCCGGCCGCGACCACGAGCTCGTCGCCGATCTCCGTCAGATCCGCGAGCACCTCGCCGGTGTTCGCGTCGGTGACGACGGTGCCGCTGGGCACCGCGAGCACCACGTCGTCGCCGCGCGACCCGTGCTGGTGGTCGCCGCGGCCGGGCTGGCCGTTGGTGGCCTTGCGGACCGACTGGCGGTGGTACTCGACGAGCGTGCTGAGGGAATCGTCGACGCGGAAGATGACGGAGCCGCCGTCGCCGCCGTTGCCGCCGTCGGGTCCGCCGAGGGGCTTGAACTTCTCCCGGTGGATCGAGGTGCAGCCGTGGCCACCGTTGCCGGCCTGGACGGTCAGCTTGACCCGGTCGACGAATGAGGGAATGGCCATGAGGTGCTCCTTGGTCTGGAGAAACGAGTCTAAGTGAGAAAACAAGAACGGCCCCGGAGTGGGGCCGTTCTCACGTGTGGTGCCTGGATCAGGCGGGGAGGATGTTGACGACGCGGCGACCGCGCTTCACGCCAAACTCCACGTGCCCCTCAACCAGAGCGAAGAGGGTGTCGTCGCCACCGCGGCCGACGCCGTCGCCCGGGTGGAAGTGGGTGCCACGCTGGCGGACGATGATCTCGCCCGCACCAACAAGCTGGCCACCGTAGCGCTTCACGCCGAGGCGCTGAGCGTTCGAGTCACGGCCGTTACGCGTCGAGGACGCGCCCTTCTTATGTGCCATTGTTCAGCCCCTTCAGCTTTCGATTCCGGTGACCTTGACCTGGGTGTACCGCTGACGGTGACCCTGGCGCTTCTTGTAACCGGTCTTGTTCTTGTACTTGAGGATCCGAATCTTCGGGCCCTTGGTCTCGCCGAGAACCTCGGCGGTCACGGAAACCTTGCCGAGTCCCTTGGCATCAGAGGTGATCTTGTCGCCGTCGACCAGCAGCAGCGGCTGCAGGGAGACGGTACCGCCGACCTCTTCGGACACCAGGTCGATGTCCAGGACGTCGCCGACAGCAACCTTGTGCTGACGACCACCGTTGCGCACGATCGCGTACACGACTGACCTACCTTCTTATGTCTTCTGAGAAGTTCAATGGGTGCGCCCACCAGACAGACGCCTAGGGGCCAAAGCACCGATGGACTACTTTACGTCCCGCAAGGGCGGGGGTCAAACTGGCTCAGGTGGTGACGACCACGGGCACGATCATGGGCCGGCGACGCAACGCCTTCGAGACCCATTGGCCGATGGTTCGGCGGGTCACCTGCTGCAGGCGGTGCGTGTCGTCGACGCCGTCGTTCATCGCGTCGGTCAACGCCTTGGCGACGCGTTCGCGGGCCTCGTCGAAGCGGTCCGCCTCCTCCGCCAAGCCACGGAAGTGGATGTCCGGGCCGGAGATGATCGAGCGGTTGTGCGTGTCGACGACCGTGACGACGGAGACGAAGCCCTCCTCGCCCAGAATCCGTCGGTCCATGATCGAATCCGAGATGTCACCCACGACGGAGCCGTCGACGAAGATGTAGGACGCGTCCACGGTGCCGGTCTTGCGGGCGACGCCGTCGGCCAGATCGATGACATCGCCGTCGGTGGCCAAGATGACGCGGTCCTTGTCGACCCCGGTCTGCACGGCGAGCTTGCCGTTGGCGATGAGGTGGCGCACCTCGCCGTGGACGGGCAGCACGTTCTTGGGACGCAGGATGTTGTAGCAGTACAGCAACTCCCCCGCGGACGCGTGGCCGGAGACGTGCACCAGCGCGTTGGCCTTGTGCACGACGGTGGCGCCGAGCTTCGACAGGCCGTTGATCACGCGGTAGACGGAGTTCTCGTTGCCGGGGATCAGCGAGCTGGCCAGCAGCACGGTGTCGCCGGGACCGACCTCGACGACGGGGTGGTCGCGGTTGGCGATCCGGCTCAGCGCCGCGAGGGGCTCGCCCTGCGACCCGGTGGAGATGATGACCACCTTGTCGTCGGGGTAGTTGTCGATGTCCTTCATCTCGATCAGGGTGCCGGCGGGCACCTTGAGGTAGCCGAGGTCGCGGGCGGTGGACATGTTGCGCACCATCGATCGGCCCACGTACACCACCTTGCGGCCGTGGCGGACCGCCTCGTTCATCACCTGCTGCACGCGGTGCACGTGCGAGGCGAAGCACGCGACGATCAGCTTGCCCTTGGCCGCGCCGAACACGCGGGCGATGGCGGGCTCCACGTCCTTCTCGGGCGTGGTGAAGCCGGGCACCTCGGCGTTGGTGGAATCGACGAGGAAGAGGTCCACGCCCTCCTCCCCCAGGCGGGCGAAGCCGCGCAGGTCGGTGATCCGGCCGTCGAGGGGAAGCTGGTCCATCTTGAAGTCGCCG
>DYZF01000061.1 GCA_020741375.1 Tessaracoccus flavescens | reverse complement strand
GCCCTCGAGAGCTTCCAGGTCGAGAACGAGGAGCTGTTCCAGGCGGCGTTCAAGGCGCAGTTCCTCTCGGGCATCATCATGCCCGCGATGATGTTCGTCGGAAACCTGCAGTACGTCGGCATCGCGGTGCTCGGCGGTCTGCTCGTCGCAGGCGGCAACCTGCGACTCGGCGACGTGCAGGCGTTCATCCAGTACTCCCAGCAGTTCAGCCAGCCGCTCAGCGAGCTGGGCGGCATGGCCGCCGTCGTGCAGTCGGGCACCGCCTCGGCCGAGCGGGTCTTCGACCTGCTCGACGCGGAGGAGCAGGATCCGGATGCCGATGACGCGCCCTCCGCGCCGGAGGGCAAGGGTGTCATCGAGTTCGAGCACGTCGCGTTCTCGTACAGCGAGGATCGCCCGCTGATCACCGACCTCTCGTTCCGGGTGGAGCCCGGGCAGACCGTCGCGATCGTGGGGCCGACCGGTGCCGGCAAGACGACGCTCGTGAACCTCATCATGCGGTTCTACGATCTCGACGGCGGCACCATCACCCTCGACGGCGTCGACATCGCGTCGGTTGGCCGCGGGGAGCTGCGCAGCAACATCGGCATGGTGCTCCAAGACACCTGGCTCTTCGGCGGCACCATCCGCGACAACATCGCCTACGGCCGCCCGACGGCGTCGGAAGAGGAAATCCTCGAGGCCGCCAAGGCCACGTTCGTCGACCGATTCGTGCACTCGCTGCCGGACGGGTACGACACGGTCATCGACGAGGAGGGCTCCAACATCTCGGCGGGCGAGAAGCAGCTGATCACAATCGCCCGGGCCTTCCTGGCCGACCCGAGCCTGCTCATTCTCGACGAGGCCACGTCGTCGGTGGACACGCGTACCGAGCTGCTGGTGCAGCAGGCCATGTCGGCGCTGCGAACCGGCCGCACGTCGTTTGTTATCGCCCATCGTCTCTCCACGATCCGCGACGCGGATCTGATCCTCGTGATGGAGGACGGGCGCATCGTCGAGCAGGGTTCGCACGCGGAACTCCTCGAGGCCCACGGGGCGTACTACAACCTGTATCAGTCGCAGTTCGCCGCGGCGATCGAAGACTGAGCCCCAACCTAGGCAACTCCCCATCCTCCGTTCAGCAGGCGCAGATTTCGCATCGCGCCTGCTGCAACGGGGGCCACGCATCACCTCGCGACTTGTTTAGTTGAAAGTTAAACTGTATTCTGAGGGCATGTCACTTGCCGCAGAAACCCACATGGGCACCCTCGAACTCCGCGTCCGCGATCTGGGCACCCAGCTCGCCTTCTACACCGACGGCGTGGGCCTCGAGCCGCTGCGCGACGAGCCCGGCGCCGTCACTCTGGGCTACGGCACGACGCCGATCGTCCACCTCACCGAGGCCAAGGACCTTCGCCCCGCCCGTGCGGGCGAAGCCGGTCTCTTCCACACCGCCGTCGTCTACGACGAGCTCCCCCACCTCGCGAAGGCGCTGGTGAATCTCTACGAGAAGTTTCCCCAGACCTACGCCGGCACGGGCGACCACCTCGTTTCGCAGGCGTTCTACTTCACCGATCCCGAGGGCAACGGCGTCGAGCTCTACCATGACCGTCCCCGCGACCAGTGGCAGTGGGCCAACGGTCAGGTCCAGATGGCCACGCTCTACATCGATCCGGCCGAGTTCGTGAACAAGCACCTCGGCGGCACCGACCCCGCCACGCTCGCCCCCACCGCCGGCAATCTCGGACACGTGCACCTGCAGGTGGGCGACATCGCGTCGGCCCAGAAGTTCTACGTCGACGCGCTGGGCTTCGATCAGACCTTCCTCTTCGGCGGCCAGGCCCTCTTCGTCTCCGCCGGCGGCTACCACCACCACATGGCGATGAACGTGTGGAACTCCGCGGGCGCAGGGCCGCGACAGAACACGCTCGGCATGGGCGTCGTCGACATCGTGGTGCCCACCGCTGAAGAACTGGAGCAGGCCGACGATCGGCTCAAGTTCGCCGGACACCGCTCGGCCTTCGATGGCAAGACGCTCACTGTCCTCGACCCCTGGCGCAACGAGATCCGCCTCAGCGTCGGCTGACCGCCGCCAACGTTTGAGCAGTTCCTGCTCCTCAACTCCCACAACGGCCACCGAACGGCGTTTTCGGGTGTTGACTTGCAGGAACTGCTCAAACCCCAACCAGCCCGACGGCGTCCCTCGCGTCAGTAGACTGGGGCGATTCCGCGAAAGGACTGCACCCATGACCGACCTCTGGACAACGGATCCGCGGCAGGCACTCCAGCCCGGCCCAGACTTCGACCTCGCCACCTTCGACCGCGCCGGCACCCCCGGTTGGGACGGCGACAAGGCACAGGCTGAGGAGCACATGGCCGCCCGCGGCGAGCTGCTCTCCGAGCTGCAGGAGCGACTCTTCGCCCACGGCCGCGCCGGCGGCAACCGCAACGTCCTCGTCATCGTCCAGGGCCTCGACACCGCGGGCAAGGGCGGAGTCGCCCGCCACGTCATGGGCATGGTGGACCCGCAAGGTGTCGCGCTGCGCAGCTTCGGTGTGCCGACGCCGGAAGAACTGCGCCATCACTACCTGTGGCGGATCAAGAAGGGTCTCCCGAAGCCCGGCCAGATCGGCCTGTTCGACCGCTCACACTATGAGGACGTCTTGGTGGTACGCGTCGACGAGCTGGTGGAGCCCGACGTGTGGGGCAAGCG
>DYZF01000060.1 GCA_020741375.1 Tessaracoccus flavescens | reverse complement strand
ATCGGCCTGCAGTACGGCGTGCCGCTGGAGAGCTTCGTGCAGAAGTTCACCAACCTGAAGTTCGAGCCCGCCGGCATGACCGACGACCCGGACATCCGGATCGCCCAGTCCTTCATGGACTACATCTTCCGCCGCCTGGCGCTGGATTACCTCTCCTTCGACGACCGTTCGGAGCTGGGCATCTACACCGCGGCGGAGCGGGCTCGCTACGTCGAGACCGGTTCCTACCTGTCGGAAGAGGATGAGGCCGCGATGCCGGAGGCCACGGCGCTGCGCAACGACGCTGGAGACAACTTCAACGTCGACGGGGCTCGCCAGCCCTCGCTCATCGACGCGCACACCACTGCTGAGCTCATGGAGTCGCTGATCGGCATGGCCGTCGACGCTCCGCTCTGCATGACGTGTGGCACGAAGATGCGCCCCAGCGGTTCCTGCTACGTCTGTGAGGGCTGCGGCTCCACCAGCGGCTGCAGCTGATCCTCCGAGCCGCACGTGATCCCCGCCTTGGTCTGTCCAGGGCGGGGATCTCTGCGTTCGTCCGGGTCATGCCGTGGCGGAGTCCGACTCTGGTCCGATGCGCCCCAGCCCCGCCGAGCCCTAGGGTGGGGGCCGTGAAGTTCCGGTTACTCCTGCTCGCTCTGGCCGCCGCGCTGTCCGCGTGCAGCCCGGAGCCGGACGTCTCCGCCGCCGACTTCTACGCCGAGCACGCCGACGAGCGCAAAGCCGCCGTCGCGGAACTGGAGAGTCATCTCGTCGCCTTCCAAGAGCTGGGACAACGAGTGGGGAACTCGCGCCGCTACGAGTGCCGGCTGGGGCAACACAACTGGAAGATCGACGACGGCTACGACGTCACCTGCTCCGTCTCTGTGAGCCAAGCGATCCGGCTCGACGGTGACAGCTTCCGAGCCGTGGCCGATCGAGTTCATGCTCAGAGTTCCTGCGACCCGGAGGGTGAGGCGCTCCCGGTCATGCGGGATTACTGGGACACCTACCGAGGCAAGCGAACTCGCGCCTTCGAGGGCCCCTACATACCCGACTACCTGCCCGGTTACTCCTTGGGCTGCAACGATGTGGAGGTGCGTGTTGCCGGCTGGTCAACCCTCCCCGTCACGGGCAAGGACGCCATCGTGCAGCAGGAGAACTCCATGGGGCGCCCCTGCAGCGAACACGGTGACGAACACGTGTGCCAGCTCGAGGGGTCGACGGCGCCAGACGTCTGGGCCGACATACCGGAGGCGAGCGGCTGGATCGTCTATCTGACGGCCGAGAAGCAGTACGCGCAGCGCTGACGCTAGCGTGGCGTCATGATCTCTCCAGTCGTATCGGTCGACGATCTTTCGGCCATCCCCGATGCCGTTCTCGTCGACGCCCGCCACTACCTCGACGGACGCTCCGCCGAGGCGGCGTATCGCGAAGGCCACATCCCGGGCGCCGTGTTCGTATCGATGGACGACGTGTTGGCCAACCCGCCCAGCCCCGCCGCGGGTCGCCATCCTCTGCCCGCCCCAGAGAGGTTCGCCGCCGGAATGGCGGCGGCAGGGATCAGCCTAGATTCAACCGTGGTGGCCTACGACGACGCCGGTGGGGCCATGGCAGCACGCATCGTCTGGATGCTCCGCCTCCTCGGCGTCGACGCCGCGTTGCTCGACGGGGGACTGGCGGCTTGGTCTGGACCGCTGACCACCGACGTCCCGACACCCACGGAGGGGCACTTCCCTGCGCAGCCCTGGCCGGAAGACGCTCTCGCCACCATCGACGAGCTCGGCGGCGCCGTCGTCATCGACGCTCGGGCACCGGAGCGCTATCGCGGCGACCTCGAACCGATCGACCCGGTCGCCGGCCACATTCCGGGGGCGAGGAACTTTCCCATGACGGGCAATCTGGCCTCCGACGGCCGATTCCTCGAGCCGGAGGCGCTGCGTCAGCGGTTCCACGGACTGGGGGAGGCGTCTGACGTGATCTCCAGTTGTGGGTCGGGCGTCACGGCGTGCCACAACTTGATCGCGATGGAGTACGCCGGCCTGGGGCGCGGGCGCCTGTATCCCGGCTCGTGGTCCCAGTACAGCAACAGCGGACGCCCCATCGCCACGGGAGACTGAACAAACGCTCGGCGTCATCGTGCGTTTTCGCGCTGGATGTGAACGCCCAGTGAGCAGGTGGAAGACTGATTCGTGATCACTCGAGTCAGAAGGACACTCACGATGAACGCTCGCGGCCGGCGTTAGCTGTCGCTCAAGGCGATGGAATCGCGCTGGATCAGCCTCACCTGATGGAACGGCTCCTCGGGCGCGTCGCGCCCGAGGGGTAGTCTTGCCCGCATGCCAGCACTGCGTTCACGGACAACCACCCACGGCCGCAACATGGCCGGAGCCCGCGCCCTGTGGCGCGCCACCGGCATCACGGATTCCGATTGGGGCAAGCCCATCGTTGCGGTGGCGAACTCGTTCACGCAGTTCGTCCCGGGCCATGTGCACCTGCGTGATATGGGCAAGCTGGTCTCCGAATCCATCGCCGAGGCCGGCGGCGTCGGACGCGAGTTCAACACCATCGCCGTCGACGACGGCATCGCCATGGGCCACGGCGGCATGCTCTACTCGCTGCCGAGCCGCGAACTGATCGCCGATTCCGTCGAGTACATGGTCAATGCCCACTGCGCCGACGCGCTCGTGTGCATCTCCAACTGCGACAAGATCACCCCCGGCATGTTCCTGGCGGCGCTGCGGCTCAACATCCCCACGGTCTTCGTGTCCGGCGGCCCCATGGAGGCGGGCAAGGCCATCATCAAGGACGGCGGCACCGTCGAATCCTCTCTGGACCTGATCAACGCGATGGTCGCGGCCGTCGACCCCGAGGTCTCCGACGCCGAACTCGGCCGCATCGAGGCCAACGCCTGTCCCACCTGCGGCTCCTGCTCCGGAATGTTCACCGCCAACTCCATGAACTGCCTCCTCGAGGCGATCGGGTTGGCGCTGCCGGGCAACGGCTCCACGCTGGCGACGGCGTCGGCCCGCAAGGGGCTGTTCGAGGAGGCGGGGCGCCTCGTCGTCGAGCTGTGCAAGCGCTACTACGACGGCGACGACGAATCGGTGCTGCCGCTCAGCATCGCCACCAAGGCCGCGTTCTCCAACGCCATGAAGCTCGACGTCGCCATGGGCGGCTCCACCAACACCGTCCTGCACCTGTTGGCTGCGGCCCAGGAGGCGGGCGTCGACTTCACCATGGACGACATCGACGCCATCTCCCGCGTCACCCCGTGCCTGGCCAAGGTGGCCCCCAACTCCGAGAAGTACTACATGGAGGACGTCCACCGCGCCGGTGGCATCCCCGCCATCCTCGGCGAATTGCACCGCGGCGGGAAGCTCGACGACTCTGTGTGGTCGGTGCACTCGCCATCGCTGCAGCAGTGGCTCGACGACTGGGACATCCGAGGCGGCAAGGTGAAGCCCGAGGCCGAGGACCTGTTCTACGCCGCACCCGGAGGCATCCGCACCACCGAGGCCTTCTCTTCGACAAACCGGTGGGAGACTCTCGACAAGGACGGTGAGAACGGCTGCATCCGCTCCACCGAGCACCCCTACACCCTCGACGGTGGCCTCGCGGTGCTCACCGGCAACCTCGCGCCCGACGGCGCCATCGTCAAGACCGCCGGCGTGCCGGAGGACCAGTGGACCTTCACCGGCACCGCGGTCGTCACCGAATCCCAGGACGAGGCCGTCGAGGTGATCCTCGGTAAGAAGGTCAAGCCCGGCGACGTCGTCGTCGTGCGCTACGAGGGCCCCAAGGGCGGCCCCGGCATGCAGGAGATGCTGTACCCGACGTCGTATCTCAAGGCGCTGGGTCTGGGCCCGCAGTGCGCTCTGATCACCGACGGTCGTTTCTCCGGCGGCTCGTCGGGTCTGTCGATCGGGCACGTGTCGCCCGAAGCTGCCTCCGGCGGTGCCATCGGCCTGCTCGAAGACGGCGACCAGATCTACATCTCCATCCCGGAGCGCACGCTGCGGGTGCTGGTGGACGACGAGACCTTGGCTGAGCGTCGCAAGGCTCGCGACGAGGCCGGATGGAAGCCCGCCAACCGGGTGCGCGAGGTGTCGACGGCCCTGCGCGTCTACGGCGCGCTGGCGCAGTCAGCCGACAAGGGCGCAGCTCGCAAGTTCGACTGAGCCGACGGTGGCGCTACAGCCAGTCGCGCCACTTGAAGATGAGGTACATCGCCAGCCCTGTCCCCACCATGAGGGCCAGGGCGAACGGGTAGCCCCACGGCCACGAGAGTTCCGGCATGTTGTGGAAGTTCATGCCGTAGGTGCCGGTCACCAGTGAGGGGACGAAGAACACGCCCGCCCAGCCCGCGATCTTGCGGGAATCCTCCGCCTGCTTGAGGCTGGCGGCGGTCATGTGCGCCACCTCCTCGTTCTGGCGCTGTGCCTGCAGCGAGATGTTCAGGTCGAGGGTGCCCTTCAGCGCTTCCCGCATGGTCTCGACGCGCTCGTTGATGGAGATCGCGTGATCCTCGATGTCGCGGAGTTCCTGACGGCGGCGCTCGCTGGCGCCGGTGAAGATGCGGTCCGCGCGGATGGCGTCGGTGATTGCCCGCAGCGGCCGCACGGCGCGCTGGAAGTCGATCACCTCGCGGCTCAGCTGGTAGATGCGCTTCGACACCCGAACGCTGCCGGTGAAGACCTGGGTCTCGATCTCGTCGATGTCGTTCTCGATACCAGCGACTACGGGGACGTAGTCGTCGACGATGCGGTCGAGCAGGCGGAGCATGACCACCGGCGGGCCTTGGCGGAGCTCGTCGGGTGTGGTCTCCAACTCTCGGCGCACGGGGGTGAGGTCTGGGGTCTCGGAGTGGCGGACGGTGACGACGAACCGATCGCCCATGAAGGCGTGCACCTCGCCGAAATCGACCACCTCGGTGCGGTCGATGTACGTGGCGGCGCGAAGCACGAGGAAGGCGACGTCGCCGTAGCGCTCGAACTTCGGCCTCTGGTGCGCGACGATCGTGTCCTCCACCGCCAACGGGTTGACCCCGAACTCCTTGCCGAGGTGGATCATCTCCGCGTTGCGGGGGCGGTACAGACCGATCCACGCGAAAGAGGTGGGGAAATCCCGCAGATTCTGTTGGACCTCCTCCACGGTTGACGGCGTGGCCACGCGAACGCCGTCGACGTAGATGCCGGCGTCGACGATGGACGAGGTGTCGCGGCGCGACTCGGCCTCGACGGGGGCCGGCTGGTCCGGGGTGGGGGGAGTGGGCTTGCGGCGCAGGGTGCGCAGGAAGCGATCTGTGCGTTCGGCCATCGCTACTCCGCTGGGGCCGGCTCAGCCTTGTCGCGGCGTAGCACCGTGAAGGCGATGCCCGCGACTGCGAGCGCTCCGACGGCGAGGGTGCCGATGGGCGTCAGTTCCCACAGCTTGGCGATGGCCGCGAAACCGATGAAGCCGACCGTGCTGTAGATGAACGCCCAGATGATGCAGCCGACGGTGACCGCCGGGATGTAGCGGCGCAGCGGCATGCGTGTGGCGCCGGCTGCCAGGTTGACCATGGTCTGCACGCCGATGGTGAGGAACGACAGCGTGACGGCGGGAGCGCCCCAGCGATTCAGCCAGCGGGTGCCCGTCGCGTAATGCTTGGACTCCAGCAGGTGCCGGAACCGCGTCATGCTCGC
>DYZF01000059.1 GCA_020741375.1 Tessaracoccus flavescens | reverse complement strand
GGCGCATCGCGATGGCCCTGGTGCCCTACGTCCTGGTCATCGTGGTCTTCGGCATCGCCAGCATCCCAGCCGTGAAGCGGGCGTTGGGCAGCACCGACGTCGTCTTCGCTTGGCCGGGCCTCAGCGAGTTGCTGAACACGGCCGGCGAACCGGCGTCGCACCAGAACTACACCTTCGCGTGGGCATCGACGCCCGGCATCCTGCTGGCCTTCGTCGCCATCGTCACGGGACTCATCTACCGGATGAACCTGGGCCAGATCTTCGGCGTCCTGTGGACCAACGTGAAGAAGATGCGCTTCGCGATGCTGACGATCGGCTCCGTGGTGGCGCTGGCCTACGTGATGGGCGATTCCGGCCAGACGCTGGCCTTGGGCTTGTTCTTCGCTGGCGCCGGCGCCCTGTACCCCTTCGTCGCCCCGGTCCTCGGCTGGCTCGGCACCTACGTCACGGGATCCGACACGTCGGCCAACATCCTGTTCTCCAGCCTTCAGTCCGGCGTCGGCGCCGAGATCGGCCCGGGCAGCCACCTGGGCACCGAATCGATGCGCGCCCTGCTGGTGGGCTCCAACGCGGCCGGCGGCGTCGTCGGGAAGATGATCTCCCCGCAGTCGCTGACCATCGCGGCCACCTCCATCGGCATCGCCGGGGCCGAATCGACGATCCTGCGCAAGATCATCGGCTGGAGCTTCATCCTGCTGGCCCTCCTCTGTCTCCTGTCCGGCCTCATGTCGACGCCGGTCCTGTCCTGGCTGCTCCCGTAAGCCCGAAAGGAAATCATCATGTCCCAACCCCACGTCGCGCTGTTCGCGACCTGCATCACCGACACGATGAAGCCGTCGGTGCCCATCGCCACGGTGAAGCTGCTCGAACGCCTCGGCTGCAAGGTCTCCTACCCGGAGCGCCAGACCTGCTGCGGCCAGATCATGACCAACACCGGCTACTGGGACGAAGCCGTCCCCACCGTCAAGAACTACGTGCGCTCCTTCGGTGAGTACGACTACATCGTCGCCCCGTCGGGCTCGTGCGTCGGCTCGGTCCGCGAACAGCACCCGATGCTCGCCAAGCACGCCAAGGACGAATCGCTGGCCCGCGAGGCAACAGCGGTCGCGGCCAAGACGTATGAGCTCACCGAGTTCATCGTCGACGTGCTCGGCGTCACCGACGTCGGCGCCTACTTCCCGCACCGCGTCACCTACCACCCCACGTGCCACTCGATGCGCATCGCCAAGGTGGGCGACCGCCCGCTCCAGTTGCTGCGCGCCGTTCGTGGCATCGATCTGATCGACCTGCCGAAGGCCGAGCAGTGCTGCGGCTTCGGCGGCACCTTCTCGCTGAAGAACCCCGACGTGTCCATCGCGATGGCCACCGACAAGGCCCGGCACGTGCGCTCCACCGACGCCGAGTATCTGGTCGCCGGCGACCACGCCTGCCTCATGAACATCGGCGGCGTGCTCCACCGTGGCCGCTCCGGCGTCAAGACCATCCACCTCGCCGAGATCCTGGCCAGCACTGAGGAGGCTGCAGCATGACCACCACCGCACGGCGCACCCCCGAACCCGGGACGTGGTTGGGGATCCCCGTCTTCCCCAAGGCCGCGAAGCAGTCGCTGCAGAACGCGGAGCAGCGCAAGAACCTGGCCCACGCCACCGGCACCATCCGCGACAAGCGCATCGTCCGCGCCTCCGAGGTACCCGAGTGGGAAGAACTGCGCACCGCAGCCGCCCAGATCAAGGATCGAGTGGGCAGGCATCTGGATCAGTACCTCCTCCAAGCGGAGGCCGCGATGACGGCCGCGGGCGTCACCGTCCACTGGGCCCGCGACGCCGCCGACGCGAACAAGATCGTCGCCGATATCGCCAAGGCCAAGGGCGTCGACGAAGTGGTCAAGATCAAGTCCATGGTCACCCAGGAGATCGACCTCAACGAGCACCTCGAGGCCGAGGGGATCGCCGCGTGGGAGACAGATCTGGCCGAGCTCATCGTCCAGCTCGGGCACGATCTCCCCAGCCACATCCTCGTCCCCGCGATCCACCGCAACCGCTCCGAAGTGCGCGAGATCTTCGTCAAGGAGATGGGCCAATACGGCCGCCCCGCACCCGACGGCGTCTCCGACAACCCGCCGGAGTTGGCGGAGGCCGCACGCCTCCACCTGCGGGAGAAGTTCCTGCGCGCCAAGATGGCCGTCTCCGGCGGCAACTTCATCGTCGCCGACACTGGCACGCTCGTGATCGTCGAATCCGAGGGCAACGGCCGCATGTGCCTGACCCTGCCGGAGACCCTCGTGTCCGTCGTCGGCATCGAGAAGGTGCTGCCCACGCTGGCTGATCTGGAGGTCTTCCTCAAGCTGCTCCCCCGCTCGTCGACCGGTGAGCGGATGAACCCCTACACGTCACTCTGGACGGGCGTCACCCCCTGCGACGGCCCGCAGGACCTGCACGTCATCCTGCTGGACAACGGCCGCAGCAATGTTCTGGCTGACCCCGAAGGCCGCGCCGCCCTGCGTTGCATCCGCTGCTCGGCCTGCCTCAACATCTGCCCCATCTACGAACGTGTCGGCGGCCACGCCTACGGCTCCCCCTACCCGGGCCCCATCGGCGCCATCCTGGGCCCACAGTTGCGCGGCCTCGAGGGCGCCAACGAGCGGGCGCTGCCGTTCGCCTCATCGCTGTGCGGCGCGTGCAACGACGTGTGCCCGGTCAAGATCCCCTTCACCGACATCCTGGTTCACCTGCGGCACAAGGTGGTTGAGCACAAGACCGCCAAGCACCCCACTGGTGAGCAGGCGCTGATGAAGGGCGCCGGCTGGGTGATGGCCGACGGGAAGCACCTCGCCACCGTCCAGAAGGGCAGCAGGCTCGCCGGGAAGATGTTCGGCGACAAGTGGATCGGCCCACTCCCAGTGCCGTTGGCCGGCCGATGGCTGCAGGCGCGCGACGTCGAACCACCGCCGACGCAGACGTTCAGGCAGTGGTGGAAGAAGGAACACGAAGGAGGCGCGAAGTGAGCGCACGCGAAGAGGTGCTGCGACGGATCCGCGCCGCAACCCGTGATGTGACCGAGAAGGATCCGGCCGTCGACGTCCCCGTCGAATGGGAGTACGGCAGGCCGCTGGGCACCGTCGACGTGATCGCCGATTTCGTCGAGAAGGTGGAGGATTACAAGGCCGCCGTCCGCCGCTGCGGCGACGGTGAAATCGCCGCGACGGTCATAGAGGCCCTCCGGGCGCTGGATGCCCACAGCGTGGTGATCCCCGCGGGCCTTCCCGACAACTGGATCGACGCCCTGCGCGACGCGGGCTTCGAGCTTCACTCGGACGAACCTGTGCTGTCCCACGCACAGCTCAACGGGATCGACGCCGTCGTGACGACGGCTGCCGTCGGCATGGCCGACTCAGGCACGATCGCCCTCGACCACGGCATTGGTCAGGGGCGCCGCGCCCTCACCCTCCTCCCAGACCGGCACATCTGTGTCATCCGGGAGGACCAAGTGGTCAGCGACGTCCCCGAGGGCGTCGTTCGGCTCACTCCGGCGCTCACCCAGCGCCGGCCCGTCACCTGGCTGTCGGGTGGCTCAGCCACCAGCGACATCGAACTGAGCCGCGTTGAGGGAGTCCACGGCCCGCGGCATCTGTCGGTGGTGCTGGTCGGCTAGCCGACGTCAGGCGTCGATGCGGTCAGCCTCGAGCGCATACGCACCTTCGATGATGAACTCTTTTCGGGGGGCCACTTCATTGCCCATGAGCATCTCGAAGACGCGCTCGGCGTTGGCCGCATCGTCGACGGTGAGCCGCCGCAACGTGCGGTGTCGCGGGCTCATCGTCGTCTCGGCCAACTGGTCCGCATCCATCTCGCCCAGGCCCTTGTAGCGCTGCGGCTCCTTGAACTTCTGCCCGCGCTTGGTCAGCTCAGCCGCCTTGCGCTGGTACTCGGCGTCCGAATACGTGTAGATGTACTTCTCCATCCCACGCTTGGGATTGATCAGCTCGAAACGATGCAGCGGTGGCACGGCCGAATACACGCGGCCGGCCTCCACCAGTGGACGCATGTACCGGAAGAACAGCGTGGCGAGTAGGCAGCGGATATGGGCGCCGTCGGAATCGGCGTCGGCCATGAAGACGATCTTGCCGTAGCGGGCGGCGTCGACGTCGAAGGTGCGGCCGGATCCGGCGCCGACCACCTGGATGATCGACGCGCACTCGACGTTCTTCAGCATCTCGCCGACGGACGCCTTCTGGACGTTGAGGATCTTGCCCCGAATTGGCAGGAGCGCTTGGAACTCGGAGTTGCGGGCCACGTTGGCGGTGCCGAGGGCCGAATCGCCCTCGACGATGAACAGTTCGGTCTGCTCCACGTCCGAGGAGCGGCAATCCTTCAGCTTGGGCGGTAGCGTGGAGGATTCCAGCGCGTTCTTGCGCCGCTGGTTCTCCTTGTGCGCACGCGCCTGCACGCGGGTGCGAGCGGCGGCGACCACCTTCTCCTGAAGCGTGCGGGCCACCTGTCGCGTCTTGGTGGCGGAGAAGAACTTCGCCATCTCAGATTCGACGATCTTGGCCACCAGCCGGTTCACCGGAGGCGTGCCCAGCACCTCCTTGGTCTGGCCCTCGAACTGCGGCTCGGCCAGGCGGACGGTGACGACGGCGGTCATGCCTTCGAGGCAGTCGTCCTTGGTGACCTCTTCGCCGGCCTTCAGCAGACCGCGCGTGCCCTCGTAGGACTTGATGAAGGCACGGGTGAGCCCGCGCTCAAAGCCCTGGACGTGCGTGCCGCCCTTGGGCGTGGCGATGATGTTGACGAACGACTTCATGACCGTGTCGTAGCCGGTTCCCCAGCGCACGGCGATGTCGACGTCGAGCTCCCGTTCCACGTCGGTGGCGGTCATGGCGCCGGCATCGTCGAGCATGGGCACCGTCTCGATGAAGGAGTCGCGGCCCTGCAGGCGCAGCACCTCGGTGAGGGGCGCGTCGGGGGCCAGGAAATCGGCGAATTCGGTGATGCCGCCGACGTGCAGGAAGGTTTCCTCGGTGGGCTCGCCGCGTCGGGCGTCCTCCACCTGGATCTTCAGCCCGGGGACGAGGAAGGAGGTCTGGCGGGCTCTGTCGTGGAGGTGCGAGAGCGACAGTTCGGCGTCGGCGAGGAAGATCTGGCGATCCGGC
Organism: Tessaracoccus flavescens; assembly: GCA_020741375.1. Classification (GTDB taxonomy): domain Bacteria; phylum Actinomycetota; class Actinomycetes; order Propionibacteriales; family Propionibacteriaceae; genus Arachnia; species Arachnia flavescens_A. The sequence goes on along the minus strand of DYZF01000059.1, from coordinate 4,933 downwards.
CAGTAGCGAACCCGGGTACCGGTCTTGGTCTTCGCCAGACGCTGCTTGATCTTCCGCAGACCGCCGCCCGGCGTGAAGGGCGCGTTGGGGCCTTCGCCGTCGAATTCGCCGGGAACGCCACGGCGGAAGCTCATCGCCCACGTGGCGCCGTTGCGGTCCACCTCCACGTCGAGCCGGGAGCTCAAGGCGTTGACGACGGACGCGCCGACGCCGTGGAGGCCGCCCGTGGCGTTGTAGGAGGAGTTGCCGAACTTGCCACCCGCGTGGAGCTTGGTGAACACCACCTCGACGCCGGACAGGCCTGTGCGGGGCTCCTTGTCGACGGGGATGCCGCGAGCGTGATCGTGGACGGACACGGAGCCGTCGGCGCCGAGCGTCACCTCGATCTCGTCGCCGTAGCCGGCGAGTGCTTCGTCGACGGCGTTGTCGATGATTTCCCACAGGCAGTGCATGAGGCCACGGGTGTCGGTGGAACCGATGTACATGGCGGGGCGCTTGCGGACGGCCTCGAGCCCTTCAAGGACTAGAAGGTTTTTGGCCTCATAGTCGCGGGAATGCTGCTGCTTGGTCGGTGGGGTCTGCACCGATACAGGCTACCCGCACGGCCTCGCGTCCCCTGAGAGCGAAACGCGCGCGTGGCGGCTTGGAACAAAACCGATCCCGGGTACGTTGTATGTACGAACCGAGACAGATGGGAGGCCCACGATGACTGAACTGGCCACCGAACCAACCCTGACCGCTGTCGATCGCTGTGATCGCTGCGGCGCCCAGGCCTACCTTCGCGTCTTCCTGCGCTCCGGCGGAGAGCTTCTGTTCTGCGCCCACCACGCGGCGGCGCACCGCGAGAAGCTGGCCGAAGTTGCCAGCCGAATCCAAGACGAGACGGCCAAGCTCACCAGCTGAGCACGGGCACAACAAAGAAGGCGGAGGGCTGAAGCCCCCGCCTTCTTCCGTGTCTGGCTCTCAGCCGTGCAGCCAGCGATTGATCAGAGCGTGGGCGATCGATGCCCCCGGTGGTAGGAGCAGGCTGCCGTCCTCCACTGCGCCCCGCACCTCGCCGCGGCTGCGGAAGCTCGCCTCGACGATCTCGACGCCGTCGACCGCGATCGACGTGCTGCCGGCACGAGCCTCGAACCCCAGCATGAGTGACCGCGGCATCGGCCACGGCTGGCTGCTGACGTAGCGCACGGTTGTAAGCGTGAGCCCCACTTCTTCCGCAACCTCCCGGTGGCACGCCTGTTCAGCGGACTCGCCGGCCTCGATGAAGCCGGCGATGATCGAGAACCTGCGCTCCGGCCACGACGCCTGACGCGCCAGCAGGAGGCGATCGTCGTCGTCGGTGATGGCCACGATGACGCACGGATCCGTCCGTGGAAACACCCAACGGCCGCAGCCGACGCAGCTTCGTCGTGCCCCGCCCAGATCCGGCATCGTCGCCTCGCCGCACCGCTCACACGGAGGAGCGCTCAGGTGCCATCGGCTGAGCATGACAGCAGGCGCGAGGAACTCCGCCTCTGCGGGGTCGACGTCGCGCCACCCCACCGACTCCCCCTCGATCTCGCGCACGGGCCGAGCGAAGTAGGAGACCCCGCCGCTTTGCCCGATGAAAACATCCGAGCGGCGCAGGTCGCCGTCTTGCGTCGCCCACAGGGCGCGGCCGTCCGCAGCCGCGATGTTGCCCCATTCATCCACCTCGACGACGCGGGCCCCGGGCCACGCGGCATCCACCCCGCCGTTCTCCCGCAGGTGAGGAACGCGGTTGAGTTGGGAGGGCATTGTCCAGTCGGTCATGGAGCCAAGCCTGCCGCAATGGCGGCGTCAATCAAGGCAGCGGGCGCAGCAACGATGCGCAGATCGTCGCTCAGCACGTGGTAGAAGCCTGCGGCCACCTTCTCCGGCGACACCCGCCGTGCCTCAGCCCACGCTTGGCGGTACACCGCCAGCTGGAGCGGATCCGCCGCACGGTCTGACGTCTTCCAGTCGACCACCAGGTACTCGTAGCCGTCCTCCGGCCAGGGGTACACGGCATCGATCCGCCCACGAAGGACGTGGCCCCCACGGTTCATGAGGAACGGCACTTCCACCCCGATGGGGGTCCGGTGGGCGAACAGGCCTGATTCGAAGGCGCTGATCAGGGCGGCCGCCTCGGCGCTCGTCTCGGTGGGGTCCGCGGCCACTTCCTCGAGTGTGCTGGGGAGCTCGAACCGTTCCTGCACCCAGGCGTGGAACTTGCTGCCCGTTCTAGCCGCCTTGGACGGCTTGCGTGGCATTCGGCGAAGCAGGCTCTCGGCGAAGCCAGACGGGTTGGTGCGCATCGACATCAGGTTGCTCGCCGACAGGCCCTCTGGCAGCTCGACGCCCTTCTCGCCGCGCCGGGCCAGCAGGTTCGTCAGGTGCGCAGCACTATCGCGCCACGCCTCGGCGCGTTCGGCGTCGTCCGCGTCGATCACGCCGGAGCCCCACACCCACCCGTCGCGGGAGGCTTGATCGGCACCCAGGAGTGCGGCGGCATTCTGAATCAGGCCGGCGGCCTCGGCTCGGGTGGCGAGCACGTCGTCACTGAGCGTGACCGGCCAGGCGGCACGAGTTGGCTCTGCCGGGATGGGATTGGTGTCGATGTCGCGGGTGGTGGCGTCGACGAAAGCGCCCTCAGCGGAAGCCGCCTCCCGGATCGTGGCGAAGTAGGGGGATTCAGCCGACGGCTTCTTGAGCCCGGGCATCCACGTGTGCGTGGAACCGACGAGCAGTTGTTTGGCCCGTGTGGCGGCCACGTACGCGAGCCGGTCCTCCGCCAGCCGGTGTTCTTCGCCCAGAGCCTCCTTGTATTTGACCAACCCGTCCTTGGTGTAGTCCTTCAGCTGCGGGATGGACAGGGCGTCGCCGCGCAGCGTCGCGGGCAAGCTGTCGGCCTTCGTGGGCCACGGGCTGGTTCGTGGACGCGAGGGGAAGACGCCGTCCACAAGGCTGGGCAGGTACACCGTGTCCCACTCGAGGCCCTTCGCCCGGTGCACGGTCATGAGCTTCACCGAATCCGCATCTGAGGGAACGGCCTGCAGGAGCGCTTCGCCGAACTCCTCTTCCGCGTCGAAGTAGGCGAGCAGGCCGGTGAGGCTGCCGTCGCCATCCACGTCGACGTAGCTGGACACCTCCGCCACGAAACGCGCCACTTGACTGGTGTCTCCACCGGCCGCGAGCAGTTCAGACTCAAGCCCCAGAGTGGCGATGACCCGCGTCACCAGATCTGCGACCGGTTCTGAAGCGTGGCGCCGAAGAGCCGTGAGCTCGGCGTGGAAACGCGCCAGACGGGCCCGTCCCGCCGCGCTGATCGGAGCATCGCCGGGATCCGCGACCGCGTCGAGAAGGCTCACCACCTCACCCGGGTCCGCTTGCGTGACGGCGTGGAGCAGTGCGTCGTCGAAGCCTTGGGGGGGCCGGTTGCCGGCTGCCAGCTCCCGGGCACGCGCCCCGAGCGCCTCCAGATCCGCCAGCCCGAGGTTCCACCGCGGGCCGCTGAGCAGCGCCACGACGTCGGGGTTGGCCGTGACGTCGTCGATGATCCGCAGCGTGTGCACGATGGGTGCCACCTCGGGTAGCCGCAGCAGACCACCCAATCCGACGATCTCGACGGGTACGTCGCGGTGCCGGAGTGCTTCGAAGATGGGCGCCAGCAGCGCGTTTCGGCGAACCAAGATGGCCACTTGCGCCCACTCGATTCCGTGCGCGTGACGGCGAATGATGTCTTCTGCCAGCCATTCCACCTCGTCGCGGAAGGTGTCGAAGGACAGGGCTGCGACGTTGCCCGGATTGGTGCCCGGTGGCGCGACCAGCGACACTCCCTCTTCGCCGGGTGCGGCCCGCAAACCTGCGGCCAGCGCGTTGCCGACGTCGAGAATCCGCTGGCCGCTTCGGCGGTTGACGCTGAGGGTCTGACGCTGCGCCGGCGTGCCGTCGGAGGCACGGAAGTGGTGCGGAAACTCCAAGATGTTGCCCGACGCCGCGCCGCGCCATCCGTAGATGGCTTGGTAGGGATCCCCCACGGCAGTCACGGGGAACCCCATCGCCGCCGAATCTGGGGGGCCGCTGAACAGCTCGCGCAACAGCGTCGCTTGCGCGGCCGACGTGTCTTGATACTCGTCGAGGAGCACGACGCGGAACCGCTGGCGGAGCTCTTCGCCCACGCTGGGCACGTGGGTGACCAGACGCACGGCTTCCCGCAACTGGTCGGCGAACTCGACGACGCCGAGCTTGCGCTTGAGCTCCTGGTACCGCCCCACCAAGTGGAGGAGCTCACGGCGTTCCGCCGTCGCGTCGAGCGCCCGCTCCACGTCGCGCATGATCTTGCCGCGCCACAGTGGCGCCTGGTGGAACCGAGCCTCCGCCCGCTCCAACTCCTCCAGAACGGCATCGGCCTCCACCAAATGCGACTGGAGTTCGGCATCCAGCGCCAGCACGCGCTCCGGGATGCTGTGGTGGCTGAGCCGGCTGATGGAGCTGAAGGGGCCCGGCGCGTCAGCAACAACGCGGGTGGCCAACCGGAAACGGCTGGCGCCGGTGACCATCACGGGATCCCTGTCGATACCGATGCGCAGCCCGAATTCGCTGACCAGGCGGGCCGCGAACGAATCGTAGGTCATGACCAACTCCGCGCCCTCGCCATCGCGCCCCGTGAGGACGCCGGCTCCGCTCAGCGACTCCGCCACGCGCTGGGCGAGCTCAGCCGCCGCCTTACGGGTGAACGTGAGGCCGAGGACCTCCTCCGGCCGCACCTGCCCCGTGCCCACGAGCCAGACCACGCGGGCCGCCATCACCGTCGTCTTGCCGCTTCCCGCCCCGGCGATGATCACGGCCGGCTCGAGTGGGGCTGTGATGGCGTCGAGTTGTTCGTCGGAGAACGGGATGCCCAGCGCCTCGCACAACTGGTCGCGAGTCTGCA